>JBDSUW010000186.1:0-10677 GCA_039927535.1 Chitinophagaceae bacterium
TTGGAAAATGCTAAACTTTTTGACGAAACAAGTCACCTATTAAAAGAGACAGAACAAAGAAATGCTGAATTAGCGGTAATCAATAGTGTGCAGGAAGGATTGGCCAGCGAATTAGACATCAAAGCTATTTATGAATTGGTAGGTGAAAAAATGCGAAATATTTTTAATGCGCAGGTTATTGATATTGTTACTTATGATCCTAAATTAAATTTAATTGAAGATCAGTATTCTTATGAAAAAGGCGACAGAACGCTGGTAGGTCCGAGAGAGCCTAAAGGTTTCAGAAAGCATGTTATTGAAACCAGCGAATTATTGAAACATAATGATAACGTTGATAAGGCAATGGTGGATTTCAATAATGAAATATTGATAGGGGAAATTCCAAAATCCCAGGTATATGCCCCTATGATTGCAGGTGGAAAAGTAAAAGGCGTTATCAGTTTACAAAACCTTGACCAGGAAAACGCTTTTTCAGATTCAGATGTCAGCTTGTTATCAACATTAGTGAATAGCATGACTGTTGCCTTGGAAAATGCAAGGCTTTTTGATGAAACAAACAGACTATTAAAAGAAACAGAGCAACGCACTGCTGAACTGGCGGTAATCAATAGTGTGCAGGAAGGATTGGCCAGTGAATTAGATATAAAAGCTATCTATGAGATGGTAGGTGAAAAAATGCGGAATATTTTTAATCCGCAGGTTATTGATATCGTTACCTACAATGCAAAAGAAAATCTTATTGAAGATCAATATGCCTACGAAAAAGGAGACAGAACCTTGCTGGGGGCAAGAGAACCCAATGGCTTTCGTAAATATGTAATTGAAAATAAAAAGACCCTTGTCATTAACAAAGACATGGAAAATGAAAGGAAAGCTTTTGACAATGCAGTTGTTGTTGGTGAAGGTTCAAAATCTATCGTATTGGTTCCTTTGATTACAGGAGAAGCAGTAACAGGTATAATTAGTTTACAAAATCTTGACCAGGAAAATGCATTCCCAGAAGCAAATGTTAATCTGCTGAATACACTTGCCAATACCATGAGTGTGGCATTGGAAAATGCCCGGCTATTTGACAAGACCACTCATTTATTAAAAGAAACAGAACAACGTACGGCTGAACTGGCTGTGATCAATAGTGTGCAGGAAGGTTTAGCACATGAACTGGACATACAAGCAATTTATGAAATGGTTGGTGAGAAAATGCGGGAAATTTTTAACGCACAAGTTATTGATATCGTTACTTATGATGCTGATAAGAATGTGATTGAAGATCAATATGCCTACGAAAAAGGCGATAGAACAATGCTTGGGCCCCGGGAAGCAAAAGGTTTCAGGAAACATGTTATTAAAACCGGACAGTTGCTGCTCCATAATGAAAATGTAGAAAAGGCCATGCGGGAGTTTAATAATGAAATACTGATTGGTGAAACACCTAAATCCCAGGTCTATGCACCTATGATGGCGGGAGGCAAAGTAAAAGGAGTTATCAGTTTACAAAACCTTGATCAGGAACATGCATTTTCGGATGCCGATATAAGTCTGCTATCTACATTAGTCAACAGTATGAGTGTTGCCCTGCAAAATGCAAGATTGTTTGATGAAACATCCCGGTTACTGAAAGAAACAGAACAACGTACTGCTGAACTCGCCGTTATTAATAGTGTACAGGAAGGGTTGGCAAATGAACTGGACATTCAATCCATTTATGACCTGGTTGGAGACCGGATTAGAGATTTATTTAAAGCACAAGCCGTAGTTATTGCCACTCTAGATCAGGAAAAAGGTGAAGAGCATTTTAAATATGTATTAGAAAATGGAAAACGATTTCACCTGGAACCAAGACCGCTGGATAAATTAAGGCAACACCTTATCAAAACAAAACAAAAAATTGTAATCAATAAAGATTTTGAAAAAGCATTTGCCAATTTCGGAATGAAAGTAGCTCCAGGTACTGAGCTTCCACAATCCACTGTATATGTTCCACTGATTATTGGTGATAAAATTACCAGCTATGTAAGCTTACAAAATGTTGACCATGAAAATGCATTTAGTGATGCAGATGTCCGTCTATTGGAAACATTGGCCAATAGTATGAGTGTGGCATTGGAAAATGCAAGACTCTTTGATGAGACAAGCCGTTTATTAAAAGAAACTGAACAGCGTACAGCTGAACTGGCTGTTATTAATAGTGTGCAGGAAGGTTTAGCTACAGAACTTGATATTGAATCTATTTATAACCTTGTAGGAGAAAGGATTCAAAATATTTTTGATGCCCAGGCAGTAATTATCGCCAATCTCGACCTTGAATCAAAAACAGAGATTTTCAAATTCACAATGGAGAATGATGAAAAGTTTAATCTGGAACCCAGGCCATTTGATAAACTCCGTAAGCACCTTGTTCAAACTAAACAAAAAGTTGTTATTAATAATTCTGGTGAAGCATTTGTCTGGTTTGGAAACAAGGCACTTCCCGGAACAAAACCATTGCAGTCCGGAGCTTTTGTTCCACTAATCATTGGAAATAAAATAACCAGTTATATTAGTTTACAAAATGTAGATAAGGATAATGCTTTTAACGAATCTGATATCAGACTTTTAGAAACATTAGCTAATAGTATGAGTGTGGCATTAGAAAATGCGAGGTTATTTGATGAAACGAATCGTTTATTAAAAGAAACGGAGCAACGAACTTCTGAACTCGCTGTAATTAATAGTGTGCAAGAAGGTCTGGTTAGAGAAATGGATATTAATGCCATATACAAACTTGTAGGTGATCGTTTGTGCGAACTGTTTCCTGATACACAAACTTTAGTGATCAGAACATTTGACCATAAAACCGAAAAAGAACATTTTCAATACATTATCGAGAAAGGGGTCTTTATGGAAGAACAAGACCTTCCTTTTAACTGGGCAAATAAATTACTTATTAAAACAAAACAATCATTACTGATCAATGAAAATTATGTGGAATTATCCATGAAGTATGGCGGTAAAGGAGTTACTGCCGGACAGCCTCCAAAATCTGCTGTATTTGTACCCATGATAGTTGGTGAAGATGTTAAAGGCTCCATCAGTCTGCAAAATGTAGATAAAGAAAATGCCTTTTCTGAATCGGATCTCAGACTTCTAACTACATTAACGAATAGTATGAGTGTGGCATTGGAAAATGCAAGACTTTTTGATGAGACGGCACACTTATTAAAAGAAACAGAACAAAGAACTGCTGAACTGGCTGTTATTAATAGTGTTCAGGATGGACTTGCAAAAGAAATGGATATGCAAGGCATTTATAATCTGGTTGGAGATAGGGTTCAAACTCTTTTCAAAGCCCAGATTGTTCTTATTTCCACGTTTGATCTTGAAAATAAAACAGAAAAATTCAATTATTTTTTTGAAAACAACGAAAAAGTAACGGCTGAAACCAGGCCTATCAATCATCTCAGACAATTATTGATTGATAAGAAACATACCATTCATATACCAACAGAAGAAGAAGCAATAAAAGAATATGGTTTAGTGCCTATTGGGGAAACAAAAATGCCAAAATCATTATTGTTTGTTCCGTTAATGACCGGTATCATTATAAGAGGTTATGTAAGTTTACAGAATATTGATATTGAAAATGCTTTCTCAGATTCAGATATCCGCTTATTAGAAACGTTGGCAAATAGTATGAGTGTGGCTCTCGAAAATGCAAGGCTATTTGACGAAACAACTCGTTTGCTAAAAGAAACTGAACAACGAACTGCAGAGCTGGCTGTGATTAATAGTGTTCAGGATGGACTTGCAAAAGAAATGGCTATTCAGGGCATTTATGATCTGGTGGGTGAAAAGATCCGTGATATTTTTCATGCACAGGTTATAGATATAGTTACGTATGATAAAAAAAATAACCTGATTGAAGATCGCTATTCTTTTGAAAAAGGAGATCGAAGCCTCTTGGGACCAAGACCATTAAAAGGTATTAGAAAACATGTTATTGAATCGGGCAGCACTATTGTTATAAATAATATAACAGATGAAATACTAGCAAAATATGATCAGGCTATATTAAGTGGAGAAAAGGCGAAATCAGTTGTAATGGTTCCTATGATAGCAGGTGGCGAAATAAATGGTGTTATCAGCTTACAAAATCTGGATCAGGAAAATGCATTTCCAGAAACGGATGTAAAGCTTCTTAATACACTGGCAAATAGTATGAGTGTGGCTCTCGAAAATGCAAGGCTATTTGACGAAACGACTCGTTTGCTAAAAGAAACTGAACAACGAACTGCAGAGCTGGCGGTTATCAATAGTGTTCAGGATGGACTTGCAAAAGAAATGGCTATTCAGGGCATTTATGATCTGGTGGGTGAAAAGATCCGTGATATTTTTCATGCACAGGTTATTGATATAGTTACGTATGATAAAAGAAATAACTTAATTGAAGATCGCTATTCTTTCGACAAAGGGGATCGAAACTTGCTGGGGTCAAGACCTTTAAAAGGGTTTAGAAAACATGTTATCGATTCTGCAAGTACACTTGTAATAAATAATATTACTGAAGAAATAAGATCAAAATATGATCAGGCTGTTTTAAGTGGGGAAGGGGCAAAATCAATTGTAATGGTTCCTATGATTGCGGGTGGCGAAATAAATGGTGTTATCAGCTTACAAAATCTGGATCAGGAAAATGCATTCCCGGAATCTGATGTAAAATTGCTTAATACCCTCGCAAATAGTATGAGTGTGGCTCTCGAAAATGCAAGGCTGTTTGACGAAACGACTCGTTTGCTAAAAGAAACTGAACAACGAACTGCTGAACTTGCGGTTATTAATAGTGTACAAGGAGGTCTTGCAAAAGAACTTGAGATAAAGGGTATCTATGATCTTGTTTGAGATAGAATCAGAGAATTATTTAATGCACAGGTAGTTGGAATTGCCACATTAAATCATGCAGAGAACACTGAAAAATTTCAATATATTTTTGAAAAAGGCGAACGATTTTATCCGGAACCAAGACCTTTAGGAGATCTAAGATTACACCTTATAAAAACTAAAAGTAAAATCCTTATTAATACAAGAAAAGAAGGTATTGAATGGTTTGGTAATGAAGTAGTAGAAGGTACTGAACCAATCAAATCAGCTGTTTTTGTGCCATTAATTATTGGTGATAAGCTTACCAGTTATGTTACGCTGCAGAATGTGGATACAGAATATGCGTTTAGTGAATCGGATATAAGATTATTAGAAACTTTATCTAATAGCATGAGTGTGGCGTTGGAAAATGCAAGGCTCTTTGATGAAACCAATCACTTGCTAAAAGAAACCGAACAACATAAAGCAGAACTTGCTGTTATTAATAGTGTGCAGGAAGGTTTGGTGAGGGAAATGGATATTAAAGCAATTTACGAACTTGTAGGCAACAGAATTTGTGATTTATTTGATACGCAGACGGTAGTTATCAGAACATTTGATCATAAAACTAAAAATGAAGAATGGCAGTTTGTAATGGAAAAAGGTGAAAGACTTTACAGCAAGCCACGTCCATTTAACTGGGCAAATCAACAATTAATTAAAACAAAACAGGTATTATTAATTAATGATAATTATTTAGAAATTGCAAAAGAGCATGGAGGTTCTGGAGTAAGTAAAGGGTTGCCACCCAAATCAGCAGTTTTTGTGCCTATGGTAGTGGGTGACGTAGTCAGAGGTTCCGTAAGCTTGCAGAATGTTGAAAAAGAAAATGCATTCAGTGAAGCAGACATGCGATTGCTTACCACACTTACCAACAGTATGAGTGTGGCATTAGAAAATGCCCGTCTCTTTGATGAATCTAACAGATTGTTGGGCGAGGCAAAACAAAGAGCCAGTGAACTGGCCACTGTAAACAATATTACCCAGGCACTCGCCTCTCAAATTAATTTGGACGAACTAATTACATTGGTGGGAGAAGAGATCCGGCAACTGTTTAAAGCAAATATTGTTTACGTCGCTTTATTAGATCAGAAAACTAATATTATTAACTTTCCTCACCAATTTGGTGACACCATGGATCCTATGGAACTTGGTGAAGGATTAACTTCCAAGATCATATTATCCGGCGAGCCGCTACTTATTAATAAAGATATCAGAGATATAGAGGCTCAAATGGGAATTAAAACTGTTGGTATTCCGGCAGCTTCCTATTTAGGTGTTCCGATTTCTGTGGGTGATGAAAATATTGGTGTGCTAAGTGTGCAAAGCACAGAACAGGAAAACCGTTTTGGTAGCGATGATATGCGTTTGTTACAAACCATTGCCACTTCAGTAGGCGTAGCATTAAGAAAAGCCACCTTATTTGAAGAGATTCATATGGCGAAAATGGATGCCGAAGAAGCAAAGAAAACTGCTGAAAAGGCCAATGAAGCCAAGAGTTCTTTTCTGTCCACCGTAAGTCATGAGTTGAGAACACCACTTACTTCTGTTCTTGGATTTGCAAAAATCATTAAGAAAAGACTGGAAGAGAAAATATTTCCGATTACAGACAGATCAAATCCAAAAACAGATAAAACCATTCAACAGATTTCCGACAATCTTGATGTAGTAGTATCCGAAGGACAACGATTGACACATCTTATTAATGATGTTTTGGATCTTGCAAAAATTGAAGCCGGTAAGATGGAATGGGACAACGAGCCTATTTCAATACCTGAAATTGCTGAAAGGGCTATTGCTGCAACTACTTCTTTGATTGATGCCAGCAATCTGAAACTGATAAAAAATATTAAAACTGATTTATCTGAAATTACAGGTGACAGGGACAAGCTAATACAAGTACTGGTGAACCTGATTTCAAATGCAGTTAAATTTTCTGTAAAGGGAAAAGTTACCTGTGATGTGTACCAGAAAAAAGATGAGATCATTATGAGTATTACCGATACGGGCATTGGCATTGCTCCCCAAGATCATGCAGCGGTGTTTGAGCAATTTAAGCAGGTAGGTGATACATTAACAGATAAACCAAAAGGAACTGGCTTGGGCTTACCTATTTGCAAAGAGATCGTTGAACATCATGGCGGACGTATTTGGTTAGAAAGTGAATTAGGTGTTGGCAGTACCTTTTTTGTGGCATTGCCCGTCAAAAAAATAACGGTTGAAAAACGGCCCATTCATCTTGATGATCTTGTCAATCAATTAAAAGAACAGGTAGCACACTCAAAACTTAGTGTGATCGGATCTTTTTCCACAATTCTTGTTGTTGATGATGATGACTCTATCAGATCTTTATTGAACCAGGAACTGGGAGAAGCCGGTTATAATATCATTGAAGCGGCCAATGGAAAACAAGCACTGGAAGCTGTTAGAAAACAAAAACCAGATCTGATTATTCTTGATATCATGATGCCGGAGATGAATGGCTTTGATGTGGCAGCTGTTCTTAAAAATGATCCGCAAACGATGGATATTCCTATCATTGTATTATCAATTGTGCAAGATAAAACAAGAGGATTCCGGATTGGCGTCGACCGATATTTAACCAAACCAATTGATACGGGTTTATTATTTTCAGAAATTGGAAGTCTTTTGGAACAAGGAAAATCAAAAAAGAAAGTGATGATTGTAGATGAAGACAACGGCACTGTTAATACTCTTTCTGAAGTATTAAAAACAAAAGGTTACATAGTTACAGAATCAAACGGAAAGCAATTAATGGAAAATGCTGTTGCTATTCAACCGGATATTATAATTATGAATTCAGTACTTTCGGATAATCAGGAAATAGTTAAGTCTTTACGTTTTGAAAAAGGCCTTGAAAATGTTTTGTTCCTAGTTTATCAATAAAAATTTAAACCAGCGCTATGTCAAAAAAAATCCTAATAGTCGACGATGAGGCACATATCCGAATGTTAATTGAACAAACACTGGAAGAACTGGAAGATGAAGGGGTTGAGTTTTTTACTGCTGATAACGGCGAGACAGCGTTACAATTAATTAAGGATGAAAAACCGGATATGGTTTTTTTGGATGTAATGATGCCAAAAATGAATGGGATGGAAGTCTGCCGTCAGGTAAAACAAGAGCTAAAATTAGAAGGAATATTTATAATTATTCTAACTGCAAAAGGACAGGAATTAGATAAACAAAAAGGGCAGGAAGTTGGTGCAGACATTTATTTAACTAAACCATTTGATCCCGAAGTATTATTGAACAAAGCAAAAGAAGTATTAGGAATTGAAAGCTAAAAAGATTTATACTAATTATGGCCAACGTATCCTTGAAGCATATCATAGGGAGTAAAAAAGAATTGTATAAAGTTGTAGCCGCATTGATTTCGCAGCTTAACACAACAGTTTGGATTGAAGATGAAACAGGAAAGTTATTATATGGAGAAAAAACTGATACTCCTCATTCCTCCTACCCTGTTATACTGGATGAAGAAATAGTTGGGTACGTAAAAGGTGATGAAAGTGGTAAAATAATCGCCAGTCTTTTAACTCAATTAATATTCAAAGAGGCAGAGAAAAAAAATCTGGGAACTGAAGTCTTGAACCTATACCAGGAAATCAATGTTATATTTAATTTCACAGAAACTTTAACTCAAACAATTGAACCAGATATTATTGCCCGTTTAACACTAGAACAGGCCATTCATTCCGTTAATTCGCAAAGCGGAGTGATCGTTCTTTGGGATGAAGAAGCAAAGGAATTACAGATACCAGCAGTTTCTGGTCAATCATTGTTTAATGAAAATAAGATCAGCAAGAATGCTATCCTACTTTTAAAAATTGGATTAAGTGGCCAGTCGGAGATCATGACTGATATTTCAATTCTAAAGGAAAAAGGCATTATTGATGAAAGTGTACAATCCATTATATATGCAGCGATGAAAGTAAAACATCGCATAATGGGTGCCATCATACTTGCCGGAAATAGTGTTGATCAGTTTTCGGCGGGGCATTTGAAATTATTAGTTACGTTAGCACTTCAATCTTCAGCCGCTATCGAAAGTGCTTTACTTTATGAAAAAAATATCCGTGAAGTAAGAGAAAGAGAAGAAGCCGTATTAATATTACATGAAGCCACCAAAAAATTTGTGCCAAATGAGTTTATTCGTTCACTTGGCAGAGATGTTCTGACCGATGTTAAATTGGGAGACCTGGCAGAAAAAAGAGTTACGGTTTTATTTACAGATATAAGAGATTTCACTTCATTGTCAGAAAAAATGACACCCGAAGAAAATTTTCGTTTTGTTTCTTCATTTAATGCAAGACTTGGTCCTATTATAAGATCACACAATGGTTTTATTAATCAATATCTCGGAGATTCAATAATGGCTATTTTTCCAGCCAACGCCAATGATGCATTAACAGCGGCAATTGATATGCAAAGGGCAGTTCAAATATTAAATAATGAAAGAGCCGAATCTGGTTTAACCCCAATAAAAGCAGGTATTGGAATGCATACCGGATCACTAATAATGGGAATTACCGGTGATGAGCATAGATTAGATGCCTGTACTATTTCTGATACGGTAAATACCGCTTCAAGAATTGAGAGCCTCACAAAATATTATAAGTCGCCATTGCTACTTAGTCAGGAAACATTTTTGGAAATTAATTCGCCGCAGGATTTTCACATCCGGCATCTTGGTGCTGTGCGATTAAAAGGAAAAAATAAATTATTAAATATTATTGAGTGTTTTGATGGTTCTTATGAAGAGGATTATGATAATAAGATGAAAACTTTATCCGTCTTTACAGAAGCTATGAATTACTATAATGACCAGCAATTCGAAAAGGCTATTAATTTATTCCAACAAGTTATAGATAAGGATTCTAAGGATCTGACGGCACATCATTTTATGTTTAATGCAAATAAATACTTCCGGGATGGAGTTGCTGAAAACTGGACAGGAGCAGAGGAAATGATGAGTAAATAAACTTTATTACATCTGGATTGAGTTCAATAGATTCCTCTTCATTATTTTACCGACTCAATTCTGCTACTTACCGACTATTATTGTATTTGTACCCATATCCGCTTGACCATCCACAATACCTACATTAGTTTTGATTAAATTTAAATGCAATGAGTGGCGATTTTGAAAATAGAAGAAACGACCGACGGGAAAGACGGCAACAACGTTGGGAAAGCAAAATGGAATTTGGTAGTAGAAAAAGCAATGTCTATACGGGTATATTTATTCTTTTAATCGGCGTTGCAGCATTAATAAGAGTTTCTGTACCGGAGCTTCCACATTGGTTATTTAGCTGGAAAATGTTTTTAATAGCACTTGGCCTGTTCCTTGGTTTCAAACATGGATTTAAAGGACCGGCATGGTTTATTTTAATATTATTAGGCAGTGCTTTTATTTTAAGAGACATGTATCCTGAATTGCCGATCCGTCAATATGTATGGCCTACTATATTAGTAATTGTTGGTGCTGTTATGATTTTACGGCCAAAGCGAAGTCCTTGGGAATGTAACGATAATCAAAAAAAAAAGAACCCGGATTCATCAGGCATAGGAGAAGCTACCATTGTGGATGATAAACACAACTTCAAAGAAGACTATATAGACAGCACTTCCATCTTCAGTGGTTCCAAAAAAATTATTATTTCTAAAAATTTTAAGGGCGGAGATATCATAACCATTTTCGGTGGTACAGAACTTGATTTTTCACAGGCAGATATGCTCCAACCTGTTATAGTGGAA
>JBDSUW010000187.1:0-23639 GCA_039927535.1 Chitinophagaceae bacterium
TCAGTAATGTGGTAAAAATCAGCATATTTATTACGGACATGCATCAGTTTGCCACTATTAATGAGGTCTATGGCAAATATTTTGAAAGTGACCTGCCTGACCTGCAGGCAAGCTTTCCTGCAAGGGAAACTGTTGCGGTAGCTGCATTACCCAAATTTGTGAATGTGGAGATCAGCTTGATTGCAATGAAATAACTAATTTTTATTTCTTACTTACATCGAAATTAAAATTGGCTGCAAGTAAAAATCCGTTGTTATGTTGAAAAACTGGGTTGTTATTGATGCGCCTCCCTTGTTGCAGAGTTTGGTTAATATATCCTGCTTCCAGTTTTACTGCTTTAATTATTTTATATCCCAACAAAACACTTATCCGGTTCTGATCAAATATATTGGCGCCAATGTTTTCCCCCCAGCCAATAAAAATTTCATCCTGTAGAATAAGACTCCAGTTTGTAACTGATTTATTTTTTTGAAAAGGGATTTCAATTTTGGCCCTGTATCGCATTCTGTTCAGGTAGTTGTAATCCGTTTTTTTATTTCCATTATCTAGAAAAACGCTGCCGATAAATCGTTGCTCCAGCATAAAGCGGTGTGATAAATCTACTTTGCCAATTGGATTCTTTATCAACACCTGTTCAAAAATACGATGCTCCGGAAAAGCGAAGAAAGCCGGGTAATCGCCATAGGAAAATGT
The DNA here is from genome assembly GCA_039927535.1 of Chitinophagaceae bacterium. Lineage (GTDB taxonomy): Bacteria > Bacteroidota > Bacteroidia > Chitinophagales > Chitinophagaceae > JJ008. The sequence goes on from JBDSUW010000187.1 coordinate 694, forward strand.
TTGTGCAAATGCAAACCCTGCAATAATATTTACATCTTTTCGAAGTGAATAATTAACGCCAGTGCGGTACAAAGCTTGCTGCCAATTCTTGAATCCATCCGTTCTCCTCCATTGGTATTCTGTGTGAATGGAGAGTTTCTTATTGATTTTAAAACCTCCGGTATATGCCAGCCAGACAATCGAGTTATTATCATGTAGCCTGCTCTCTTGAGAAAAGGATTGAAACCCAAAAATTGAAAAAACGAACAGTAATACAGTTTTTTTAATCATACGTAAAAATAATAATAAAGCCAGGCAACAGACTGTTACCTGGCTTATAGTTTCTCAAAAGTTTATTTTATAGTTGAGGCATCATCATAAAAATGTACTTCGCCTGTTGCAATATCATGTGTGCCACCAGCAATTCCGATCTCACCTTTTTCAATCATTTCTTTTAGAATAGGGCTGCGTTCCATGATAGCAGTAACAGTTCGTTTTACATTGATAGTTGACACTTTTTCAACAAAATCGTTATTTGTTGAGCTTCTGTTTTCAGTCACTGTTTTTTCATCATACACCGCTGGCTGAATTTTACTGAGTAAGGCAGTAAGGTTTCCCATTTCCACATGATCACAAGCTCCTTTTACCGCTCCGCATTTTGTATGGCCAAGTACAACAATGATCTTTGATCCGGCTACTTTGCAAGCAAATTCCATACTACCAAGTATATCTTCATTTACAATATTACCTGCTATTCTTGCACTGAAGATGTCACCTAAGCCCTGATCAAATATCAGTTCTGCTGATGTCCTTGAATCTATACAACTCAGGATAATTGCAAGCGGATGCTGGCCATCTGAGGTTTCATTGGCCTGCTGCAATAAATTACGGTTTACTTTAAGGTTATTTACAAACCGTTTGTTCCCATCTTTTAATAATTCCAATGCTTTTGCAGGGGTGATGGCTGTTTGCATTTCTTTCGTTAATGTTTTCATTTTATTTTTATCTTTTTTATTTATAATAATACTGGTTCTATAAAGTTTATTTTTTCTACTGTGATGTTCTTTCTTTTCGCATTACTCTCAAAATTTTTAATAAGTTCCAGTACATCATGTGCAATAGATTTTGATTGTGTGCAATCAATTATAACTTTTGCGTTGGAAGGAATAGCGTCCAACGCTTTTAGTACACTGGCTTTATTAAAGAAGGAAACTTCTTCTGCAAGCACAAGATGATGCACTTGCTGTCCGTCTTCTGTTGTTACCTTGTCTTTTATATGGTATGCATTCCGGTAACTATGGCGTAGTGTATAGAATATGCCAAATAAAATACCGATGGTGATTCCTTTTAAAAGGTCGGTTGCTATTATTCCAACAACTGTTGCTACAAACGGAATAAATTGTTCCCATCCCATTTTATACATATTGACGAAAAGAGCTGGTTTTGCAAGTTTGTAACCAACCATTAATAATATGGCGGCTAAACTTGCAAGTGGAATCATATTAAGAAGACTGGCAATAGTTAATGCACTTAGTAATAGGAATACACCATGTAATATTGCAGACAATTTGGTTTTACCTCCAAAATTTATGTTTGCAGAACTACGAACAATAACCTGTGTAATTGGAAGTCCCCCAATAAAACCAGAAATAACATTTCCTAATCCTTGAGCTTTTAGTTCCCTGTTTGTGGGTGTAATTCTTTTAAACGGATCTAATTTATCCGTCGCTTCCACACACAATAATGTTTCAAGGCTAGCAACTATTGCGAGTACAAGGGCTATCTCCCAAACTTTGATATTTGTAATTGCTGAAAAGTCAGGGAATGTAAATTGACTAAAGAAACCTGAAAGGTCTGCAGGCACAGGAATATTAACAACCTGATCTGGTGCAAGACTAAAGCCCAGTGTGCCATTTTGATATAGCTGATACATTACGATACCCAACACAACGACAACGATTGGACCTTGTATCAATTGAAATATTTTATGCTTTTTTGTAAGAACAGTATCCCACAGTATTAAAATTGCTAATGAAATTGCTGCAATAAGAATTGCACCCGGTGTAATAGATTTCAGGGCATTTTCAATACCAGAGAAAGTATTACCACCATCAGTTTGAAAAAATGAAAGATCTCCTTCAGCATCCTTATCATAGCCGAAAGCATGGGGAATTTGCTTCAGGATAATTAAAAGACCAATACCTGTAAGCATCCCTTTAATAACGGAAGATGGAAAGAAGTAAGCTACAAATCCGGCCTTTGCAAAGCCAAGGATAAGCTGAATAACCCCTGCAAGAACAACTGCCAGTAAAAATACAGGCCACGAACCCAGAGCAGTAATTGAAGTAAGAACGATAACCGCAAGGCCAGCCGCAGGGCCACTGACCCCAAGTGCTGAGCCGCTGGCCATGCCAACGACGATACCACCAATAATACCCGCAATAATGCCAGAAAATAGCGGCGCACCTGAAGCCAAAGCAATGCCCAAGCAGAGTGGAACAGCTACAAAGAAAACTACAATACTGGCTGGTAAGTCGCTCTTGATTTCTTTAAAAATGTTTTTTGATTCCATATTGATTTTAGTTTCGAATGCGAATATAGTAGTATTATCTTAAATAATAGTAATACTATTATAAAATATTGTAAAACTATTTTGTATATTTGACCGAGGAATGACAAATCCTGTCTTTTACTAAATTGTGTTTATATAAAATGGAACTGCTGTTACAAATAAAGATGAATGATAAACTCTTTCTCAGAAATCCGGAACATACGGAACTGGGAAAGAAGCTGATCCTGCACTCAATACAGCTTATTCATAAAAAAGGGTTCGAAGATTTTACCTTTAAAAAACTTGCTGAAATTGTAGGTACAACAGAGGCTAGTGTGTACCGTTACTTTGAAAACAAGCATAAACTACTTATTTACATTACATCATGGTATTGGAGCTGGCTTGAATATAGAGTTAGATTTATAACAAACAATATTACAGACCCTGTTGTAAAACTGAAGAAAGTAATTAAGTTGCTTGCCACCATGGTAGAGGATGACTTGAGTACCTCATATGTAAATGAAAGCATTTTGCACCAGATTGTTATTGCTGAAGGAAGTAAGACGTATCTGACTAAACATGTTACAGCTGACAATAAAGATCAGTTTTTTAAACCTTACAAGGAACTTTGCGCCTTAATAAGTGAATTTATATTGGAATGTAATCCTAAGTATAAATATCCGCATTCGTTGGCCAGTACAATTATAGAAATGGCCCACTTACAGAATTTCTTTATGCATCACCTACCTTCATTAACAGATTTTGGAAAGGATAAAGACGAATCCAAAGTATTATCTTTTTTAGAAGACCTTGTATTTAAGAGTATAAAAAAATAATGGATATAAATAAAACCCTCTGAAATTTCAGAGGGTTTAAAATTAAAATGCCTTTTTCTTCCAAGTATTATTATCTCTATTCCAATCCGGAAGTTTTTTATCGGGATCAAGAATTACATCTGTTATTTCAGTGGTGGTAGGCACCCCGAATGTCCATTTAGCTCCACGTTGCCACACCTCTACTGGCAAATTAATTTTATGTTCTTTACCATTGGCTTCTTTTACAAGCACTGTTACCGGCATTGCCATTTGTTCTAAATTTTCAATGGATATATTGGCGCCGTTCTCAGGCTTGTCTTCTGCATATTTTACACCAGTTACAGTTTGGTCAAGTTTCCAGGTATTCAATACCCAGGCTCTCCAGAACCAACCAAGGTCTTCGCCAGCTACATTTTCCATTGTATGAAAGAAGTCCCAAGGCGTTGGATGTTTAAAAGCCCAGCGAGTAATATATTCTTTAAAAGCTGCATCAAATCTTTCTTTTCCTAAAACAACATTGCGCAACGCATCGAGCATTTGTGCTGGTTTCATATAAGCTGCTATTCCCAAGTTTTCCTGTTGAATAACATCTGCTGCATTATAAAGGCCATCCATTTTTTCTCCAAAACTATATTTTACCATGAAAGAAGAATTAGGATCGTCAAAGAAACTAGCTTCTTTAAACTCTCCTTTGTTAAATGCTTCTGTGGAAAGCCCATTGAGGAAAGTATTGAATCCTTCATCCATCCATGCATATTTTCTTTCATTACTACCTACAATCATCGGGAACCATGTATGACCAAACTCATGATCGGTAACACCCCATAAACTGCTGCCTGAATCGCTATGACTGCAAAACACAATACCTGGATATTCCATTCCGCCAACTATTCCGGCAACATTAGTTGCTGCAGGATAAGGAAACTCAAACCATTTATTAGAATAGTGTTCAATACTTGCTTTGGTAAATTCGGTTGATCGCTGCCATCCATCTTTTTTAATGCTTTCAACAGGATACACACTTATCGCCAAACATTTTTTACCACTTGGTAAATTAATTTTTGCGGCATCTTGTACAAATGCTTTACTCGCTGCCCAAGCAACATCTCTTGTGTTTTGTATTTTAAACTTCCATATTGTTGTTGCTTGCTTTGGTCTGGAATTGGGATCAGTTACTTCTTTATCGCTACGTATCATTACAGTTTTATCACTGTTTTTTGCAGCGTCCCATCTTTTCATTTGTTCAGGAGTGTAACAATCTTGCGGATTTTGTAATTCACCGGAACCAACAACTATTAATTCTGATGGTGCTGTAATTGTGAAATCTATGTCACCATATTCAAGATAAAACTCTCCTGCACCTACATAAGGCAAGGTGTTCCATCCTTGGATGTCATCATACACTGCCAAGCGGGGGAACCATTGCGCCACTTCATACACAATTCCGTTTTTTGTTTTTAATCTTCCCATACGGTCAGTTCCATATTCCGGCACCGTAAATTCAAATTGTATAGTTAGTTTAATCTTTCCGCCAGTAGCTTTTAACGCATCCTGCATCCATACCTGCATTCTTGTGTCAGATACATTGAATTTTGGTGTAAATGTTTTTCCATCATACTCTGCTGAAATAGATTTAATAATGTCGCCATCAGTAAAGCCGCCATTGGCCCAACGACCTCCCGTTTGTGTTGTAGTACTAGAGCCGCGGGAATCTTTTTTGTAAATATTCTGATCCAGTTGTAGCCATACAAATTTTAAATTATCAGGGCTGTTGTTAGTGTATGATATTTCTACATTCCCACTTACAGTATGTGTTTCTGTATTCAGACTGGAATTTATTTTATAATCAGCACGGTTTTGCCAGTATTTGGGTCCGGGCTCTCCGCTTGCACTTCTGAATTCATTGCCGGGATAAGGATAAAACTGCGGATTAAATGCTTCTTTGTTATTGTAATTGGATTGTGCGAATACGCCAAGGAACATAAAAAGACTGAGGGTACTTAAAATTAATTTCTTCATAGTAAAACTTTATTTAAAGTCTGAAAGGTAAAGGAAAAGGATGCAAGTAGAACTACCGTTCAAAGGGTATTTGCATTTTTTTAGATAAAAACTGATTCAGCTATGGCAACACTCTCGGGTTTGCCAACATCCACCAGCAAATCACCTGAATGATCGTAACCCATGATAATATGATCGGCAGCTAGTTTCAGATAAACATCTATCAATGAAAATTTACCGGTAAAATTATTTTCTTCCATTAATCTGAAAATATCATACTCAAACACCACCACACAACTATATGCTTTTTCAATTAATGGGAAATCTACACTCTCCCCTTTAGAGGTTATAGAATCTTTGTTCTTTATTCTCCAGCCGGGAGTTCTTTCTTCGCCTGTTTTTGTATTTCTCCAGCCACAAAGCCTGTTGTTTTCATCAAATAAAAGATAACGAGAAGTTTTTCTGTTTGTAACAGCAAAAGAAATCAAAGCTTTGCTTTCTTCGTGAAAAGTTATCAGTTTGCTGATGTCGAGATTAGTAAGGATGTCAACATTACAAGTAATGAATTTTTCTCCGGGTGTAAATAATTTTTTAGCTTTTAGCAAACCGCCACCTGTTTCCAGTACTTCATTTCTTTCATCGCTGATTATAATACTGCTTCCCCATCCATTATTTTTTTCAATAGCTTCTTCTACCTGGTCAGCAAAATGGTGAACGTTGACAAAGATGTCTCTAATTCCAAAAGACTGCAAGTATTCGATATTTCTTTGTAACAAAGATTTAGCATTGACAATACCTAACGCTTTTGGATGCTTATCTGTCCAGGGCTTAAATCTTGTGCCGAGCCCGGCACTAAAAATCATGGCTTTCATTAGTTATTCTAAGGCAGTGGATTCTGCCAATTTTTTTCTTCCTGAATAATATGTTTCAATTCTATTTTTACCTTGAATTTATTTTTTAAATGTCTTGCCATAGCATCGGCAGCATACACACTTCTGTGCTGACCTCCGGTGCATCCAAAACCAACCAAAAGACTTTCAAATCCTCTTTTAATATATTCTTCCACAGTAATATCAACAACATCCATTGCACTGTTTAGAAATTCCGGCATCTTAGTTTGCTGTTCCAGAAAATCTTTTACTTCTTTATCTCTTCCGGTTTGTGTTTTCATACTATCTACACGGCCAGGATTTAAAATGCCACGGCAATCAAATAGAAAACCGCCGCCATTTCCGCTATTGTCCTCTGGCAATTGTTTGCGATAAGAGAAACTGTAAATTTTTACAACCAATGAAGTTTCATCTGTGGCCTGTGTCGGTGTAAATTGTTTAATAACCTCATCGTCAAGACACATATCCAGCACTTTTCTGAATTCAGGAACTGCAATTCCCAAGCTTTGATTTTTTAAAAAATCTTTAAGATTATTTAATGCAAAAGGTATGCTTGTAAGAAATTGAGCTTTTCTTTCAAATAATCCTCTGAAACCATAAGCTCCTAAAACCTGTAACAAACGAATCAACACAAAACCATAATACTGATTCCGGAAAATATTCTTATCAATAGATTGACCAATTATTTTTTCAAAGCTTGTCATGTAATCTTCCAGCAAATTATTTTTCCATTCATCAGGAAGATTTGCTCTGGCTTGCCATAACATGGAAGCTACATCATATTGCGGAGCACCTTTCATACCGCCCTGATAATCGATGAAATGCACGGCCTCCCCAAACCCTTCCGAAGGAGGGGTTACCATAATGTTCCTGCTCTGAAAATCACGGAACATAAAATATTTATATTCGGTATGAGTAAGGTAATTACTCAACGCTTCAAAGTCGTTAATTAGTTTTTGTTTATCGTATGGTTTTCGTAAAGCATCTAAAAAATAATATTTGAAATAGAATAGATCCGCCATGATGGCTTGCTTGCCAAATTCTGTATTCGTAAGGCAATAATCATCATAGTTCAGGTCATCATCACCCTTTACCTGCAAATAGGCCAGGGCTTCTAAACTTTTTTTGAAAAGAGCGTAAACTTCATCTGAAAAACCTTTTGTCTCCAGATGATTTAATAATGAAACAGTACCGAAATCTTCTTGTAAGTAAATCTGCTCATCATCGCTTATCGCCAGTATTTCGGGAACAGCAAGTTCTTTGTTCTTAAAGTTTTTTGAAAAATAGATGAAGGTTTGGTTTTCCTTTATATTGGCTCCATAGGTGCCGATTACAGATTCGTTGTCTCCATGAAGTCTAAAATAACGCCTTTCACTCCCACTTTGTGGTAGCAAATCAATGGATGAGGCTTCTTTACCTTTCCACTGTTTGTATAATGAAACAATTTTTGCTATAATATCCTGCATCCCGCAAATGTACCAAATTGAACCGCCGTCAGCAAGGCTATCAGCTACGCCGAAAGACTTTTATTGAAATTCTATGGAACATTCGGTCGGACGGGCATTAGCTTTTTAAGTTTAAATTTGTACTTTATGAAAAATATGAATTACACACTTTCCAATAAAGTTAGAATTGTTACAGCTGCCAGTCTTTTTGACGGACATGATGCAGCCATTAACGTAATGCGTCGGATCATGCAGAGCAAAGGAGCCGAAATTATTCATCTAGGTCATAATCGTTCAGTAAAAGAAATTGTAGAAACTGCTATTGAAGAAGATGTGCAGGGGATTGCTATTACCAGTTACCAGGGCGGTCATGTAGAGTTTTTTAAATACATGAAAGATTTATTGGAGGAGAACGGATGTGGGCATATTAAAATATTTGGTGGTGGCGGTGGAACTATTTTACCCGGTGAAATAGAGGAATTGCACAATTATGGCATCAGCAGAATTTATAGTCCGGATGATGGAAGGCAGATGGGATTGGAAGGAATGATTGAAGATGTGATAAAAAATGCTGCCCTCCAACCCCCGCAAGGTGGGCTTTCAATACCCGAATCCTGGATGAAACCTTTGATATTGGAAGAAGCAAAAGATGTTAGACTAATTGGAAGATTAATTTCTTTTGCAGAAAATCGAATTGATTATTCTGAACAACTTAAAATATTAGTTGAACAATCAGACGCTAAAGCCCCCCTTGCGGGGGTTGGGGGGGCTGTATTAGGAATTACAGGAACTGGTGGAGCAGGAAAATCATCGGTAACGGATGAAATAGTTCGCAGGTTTTTGACAAACTTCACTGATAAAACTATCGCTGTAATTTCTGTTGATCCATCAAAGAAAAAAACCGGAGGTGCTTTGTTGGGAGATAGAATAAGGATGAATGCCATTTCTCATCCGAGAGCTTATATGCGTAGTCTGGCAACAAGAGAGGATAATACTGCATTGAGCGGTGCTATGCAGGAAGCAATTGATATTTGTAAGGCTGCTGATTTTGATTTGATCATTCTTGAATCGGCTGGCGTAGGTCAAAGTGATGCTTCCATTTTAGATTATTGTGATGTAAGTATGTATGTAATGACGCCGGAATATGGAGCTGCTTCTCAATTGGAGAAAATCAATATGCTTGATTATGCCGATCTTATCTGCATCAACAAATTTGATAAAGCCGGAGCATTAGATGCATTGGCAGATGTAAAAAAACAATACAAGAGAAATCATAAGTTATTCACTGCAAAGGATGAGGATATACCTGTAATAGGAACAATGGCCAGCAAGTTTAATGATGATGGAGTAAATCATTTATTTGAACTGTTGCTAAAAAAGATTGAAACAAAAACAGGTGCAAAATTTGGCGAGTTTCATTTTGCAGAAACGGCAAAAGTTTCACAAGCTGTTATTCCATCAAGCCGTGTTCGTTACCTGTCTGAAATCGCAGAAAGTAACAGAGGATACGATCAACTGGTAAATGAACAAACTGCAATTGCAACTAAATTATATCAACTTCAGGGATCATTAGAAATTTTTAAACAAACGGAGTCTGAGAACCCCCTTTCGGGGGGCAAGGGGGCTTCCCTTTCGGAGGGGCTTGGGGAGGTCATAAATTTTTATACTGAGCAGCTAACACCTGTTGCAAAAAAACTGATAACCAACTGGCCGAATAAAATAGCAGAATACAAGAAAGATTTTTATGAATACACTGTCAGGGATAAAGTGATAAAACTTCCAATGACCACTACAAGTTTGAGTGGTACAAAAATTCCCAAAGTTGTTTTGCCGAAGTATAAAGATTGGGGCGATATTTTAAAATGGCAGGCACAGGAAAATGTGCCCGGTCATTTTCCATTTACAGCTGGTGTGTTTCCTTTAAAAAGAGAAGGCGAAGATCCTACAAGAATGTTTGCTGGCGAAGGTGGGCCGGAAAGAACCAACAGACGTTTTCACTATGTGAGTGTGGAGCAACCTGCAAAACGTTTATCAACTGCATTTGACAGTGTAACACTTTATGGTGAAGATCCTGATCAGCGACCGGATATTTATGGAAAGGTGGGTAACAGTGGCGTAAGCATTGCAACAGTTGACGATGCTAAAAAATTATACAGTGGTTTTGATCTCTGCGATCCGAAGACCTCTGTTTCCATGACTATTAATGGCCCGGCACCAATGCTGCTTGCTTTTTTTATGAATGCAGCAATAGATCAACAATGTGAAAAATATATACTGGAGAATGATTTGAGAGATGAGGTGAATAAGATCATCGAATCGAAATTTAAAAAAGGAGAGTTGCCATTTTATACAGGTACAGATGGAAAAGCTGTTGTGCCTGAAAATGGAGAGCTGACTGGTTTGTTACCTAAAGGAAATAATGGTCTTGGTCTTCGTTTGCTTGGTTTATCAGGTGCTGATGTATTATCTGCTGATGTGTACGAAAAAATTAAAGCGAATGCGTTAACGCAAGTGCGGGGAACAGTGCAGGCAGATATTTTGAAAGAAGACCAGGCACAGAATACTTGTATTTTCTCAACCGAGTTTGCCTTAAAGTTGATGGGCGATGTGCAGGAATATTTTATCAACAAAAAAGTCAGAAATTTTTATTCGGTTTCCATCAGCGGTTATCATATTGCAGAAGCTGGTGCCAATCCCATTACCCAATTGGCTTTCACTTTGTCAAATGGATTTACGTATGTAGAGTATTACCTGAGCCGCGGAATGAATATTGACGACTTCGCTGCTAATTTATCGTTCTTCTTCAGTAATGGAATGGATGCAGAGTATAGTGTAATAGGTAGAGTGGCAAGAAAGATATGGGCCAAAGCAATGAAGTATAAATACAAAGCAAATAAACGTAGCCAAATGCTGAAATATCATATTCAGACATCGGGTAGAAGTTTACATGCACAGGAAATTGACTTCAACGACATAAGAACAACATTGCAGGCATTGTATGCCATTTATGATAATTGCAATTCTCTTCATACCAATGCATATGACGAAGCGATAACAACTCCTACTGAAGAAAGTGTTCGCCGGGCAATGGCTATTCAGTTAATTATTAATAGAGAATTAGGCACAGCTAAAAATGAAAACCCGAATCAAGGCTCATTCTTAATTGAAGAATTAACGGAGTTGGTAGAAGAAGCTGTGTTGGCAGAGTTTGACCGCATCACAGAAAGAGGCGGTGTGTTAGGTTCAATGGAAAGAATGTATCAACGGAATAAAATTCAGGAGGAAAGTTTGTACTACGAACATCAGAAACATTCGGGAGAATTGCCATTGGTTGGTGTCAATACATTTTTAAATAAAAAAGGAAGCCCGACCATTCTGCCAACAGAAGTAATCCGCAGTACTACAGAGGAAAAAGAATTGCAGATCAATAACCTGAAAGCATTCTGGAAAAGAAATGAAGGCAAGTCAGCCGAAATGTTGAATCGTTTAAGAAATGTTGCTATAAATAATGGAAATCTGTTTGAAGAGTTAATGGAGACTGTTAAGTATTGTTCGTTAGGGCAAATCACTCATGCTTTGTACGAAGTGGGAGGTCAATATAGGAGAAATATGTAATTAGTTCTAGAAAACAGATTGTTGCAAATCTGTTAATAGCCTTGTTTCATTTCTATTATAGCTTAAATTGCAGACTTCATTTGCAAATAGAAATGACATCTTGATGAAAAAAATTATTCTACTAAATTTTCTTTGTTTTTTATTTGTTGCCCAGACAGCAGCACAGAATATCGACTCCACTATTGATAAATATGCCAATGAATATGCACAGGAAAGAGCCTACCTGCATTTTGATAAAGCAACTTACGGTGCAGGAGAGACCATTTGGTTCAAGGCTTACCTTCTGGAAGGTATCACTCCTGCTTTCTCCAGCAAAACATTTTATATAGACTGGACTGATGATAAAGGAAATCTTCTTTCTCAAACTGTAAGTCCATTGCAGGCAGCGACTACAAATGGTCAGTATGATATACCTACAAGTTACAAGGGCAGCTTTATTCATGTAAAAGCATATACCAAATGGATGCTCAATTTTGATACTGCTTTTATTTATGAAAAGGATATTCGAATAATTTCTGATAAGCCTTCCCCGGTGTCGGCAGTTAGCATCGTCCCTTCGATTGGGTTTTATCCGGAAGGAGGTGATATTGTTCTGGGGGTAAATAATAAAGTAGCATTTAAAGCCATTGATCAGTTTGGAAGGCCTGTAAAAATAAAAGGCGTAGTAAAAAATCAGAAAGGAGAATTGATTGATAGTTTAAGAACTCTGCATGATGGCATGGGCTATCTATTTGTGTTGCCAGAGAAAGGCGAAAGTTTTGCAGCCACTTGGAAAGATGAGAAAGGAAAAGAATATAAAACTGCTTTACCTGTAACCAAGGAAGCTGGTATTTCTTTTCAGCTTACTATTTCGGGCAAAAAAAGAAATTTTCTAATTCAAACAAATGAAACAGCTGCATCAAAATTTGAAACGGTGTACTTGGTTGGTACCATGAATCAGTATCGAGTATTCAAAGTAGCTAGAAAATTAGCTGGTGGTAAATCCCAAGGATTTATTCCTGTTCAGGATCTTCCTTCAGGAATTTTAACCATTACCATGTTCGACGGAAACTGGAATCCATTGGCAGAACGCATCACTTTTGTAAATAATGAAGAATATGCTTTTGCTGCGGAAATGAATGTAGCACATTGGGGCTTAAATAAAAGAGCTAGAAATGAAATTGAAATAACTGTTTCTGATAGTTTGTCTGCCGATTTTTCCGTGGCTGTTACAGATGCAGCAATTGATACCGATAGTACCGATAATATTATTTCTCATCTGTTGTTATCTTCTGATTTAAAAGGGCAAATATTTAATCCTGCATATTATTTTACTTCAAACGATAATACTATTGTTCAGCATCTGGATCTTGTTATGCTTACCAATGGATGGCGGCGATTTAAATGGGATGATGTAGTAAAAGGTATTTTACCAAAAATTAATTACCCTAAAGACACAGCCTATCTCCATTTATCAGGAAAGGTATATGGAGTATTGCCCAGCCAGCTAAGAGATAATGCTAACATTATTCTTGTTATCAATCAGAAAGGCGAAGGTGGAAATAAAATGCTTTTTGTTCCAGTTGCGAATGATGGCACTTTTAAAGATGAGACTGCATTTTTATTTGACACTGTCAATATTTATTTTCAATTGTCAAAAGGAATTAAGGATGCGACCGTACGCTTTATGGAAAGCAAATTACCACCGTATAAAAACAGAGTTTTTGCAAACGGTCTTTATTATAATAAGTTGGAAGACACTACTGGCTATGCCCGGCATTTTCAATTATCGGATGAAGTAAGAAGATTGCTCCAGACTGAGCAAGGGAAAGTATTGGAGAATGTTATTATAAAAGCAAAAACAAAAACTCCTGTTCAGTTGCTGGATGAAAAATATGCTTCTGGAATGTTTGTAGGTGATGGCTATCAGTTCGATCTTGTAAATGATCCATTTGCAAACTCAGCTACGGATATATTTTCCTATTTGCAAGGCAAAGTTGCGGGGTTACAAATAACGGGCAGTGGAGCTAATGCCACATTGCAATGGAGAGGTGGAACTCCATTGGTTTTAATTGATGAAATTCCTTCTGATATAGAATTCTTATCCTCCATTAATGTAAATAATGTTGCGTATATAAAAGTGATGCGGCCTCCTTTTATGGGAGCTAGTGGTGGAGCAAACGGAGCAATTGTTGTATACACCCGTAAAGGAAACGATGTACAGAATGAACCTGGAAAAGGGCTTTCCAGTAGCAAAGTGAGTGGTTATTCCCCAATCAAACAGTTTTATTCACCTAACTACAGCAGCTTTGTTGTCGCAAATGATCATCAGGATTTACGAACTACGTTATATTGGAATCCTCAGGTGGTAACTACTCCTGAAAAGAATAAAGTAAAACTTATTTTTTACAATAATGATGTTGCCAAAGCTTTCCGTGTTATAATAGAAGGCATGACAAAAGATGGCCGGCTTACCAGAATTGAACAAATAATGGAATAAAGCCCAGCCTGCAGCGTATTTCAAGTATCTTCGTTTTCTTTTAAATAATTCATTTTGCGTTTTACAGAATTTAATTTTCATCCGAACCTGCTGGAAGGTATCGAAGCTTCTAATTATGAAAATGCCACCCCGGTTCAGGAGCAGGTTATTCCATCAATTCTTGCTGGTAAAGACATAATTGCTTCGGCACAAACAGGTACCGGAAAAACAGCGGCATTCCTATTGCCGGTAATGAACCAGATTTTAAAGAATCATGTAGATGGTCAGGTCGGTGCATTGATAGTTGTACCTACAAGAGAACTGGCCATCCAAATCGCACAACATATTGAAGGATTATCTTATTTCACACATCTTAGTTCTATTGCCATTTACGGCGGAAATGATGCACAGAATTTTGTAGCAGAAAAAAAAGCGTTGCAGTTAGGTGCCGATATAATTGTTTGTACGCCGGGAAGAATGATTGCACACCTGAACATGGGTTATGTAAACATGAAGGGTTTGCAGTTTTTAATATTAGATGAAGCCGACAGAATGCTTGATATGGGTTTTCAGGATGACATCAATAAGATCCTAAAGGGACTTCCTCCTAAAAGACAGAATTTATTATTCTCGGCCACTATGCCGGGAAAGATAAGGGAACTGGCCAGAAAAATTTTGCATGAACCGGTTGAGATAAACATTGCTATTTCTAAACCACCGGAAAAAATAATTCAAAAAGCATATGTGGTGTATGAGCCACAAAAATTGCCGTTGATAAAAAAGCTTTTAAAAGAAATACCTTATAAAAATGCATTGATCTTTTGCAGCCGCAAGCAAACAGTAAAGCAACTTGCAAGAGAGTTGAAGCATGGAGGGGTTAACGTAGCTGAAATTCACAGCGACCTGGAACAGTCAGAAAGAGAAAGTGTACTGAGTGCTTTTACTGCCGGACGAATACCCGTAATGGTGGCGACAGATATTCTTAGCCGGGGAATTGATATTGATACAATTGATGTAGTAATAAATTATGATGTACCCGGCGATGGTGAAGATTATGTGCATCGTATAGGAAGAACGGCCAGAGCAGAAGCCGACGGCGCTGCATTTACATTGATTAGTGATAAAGAACATAACAAGTTTGCAGCAATCGAACAATTGCTTGGTAAAGAAGTGGAAAAAGTAGAAGTGCCGAAAGAATTTGGTAAAGCTCCAGTTTACAGTCCAAGAATTCGCTCTGGTTCTGGCAACAGAAGACCGCAAAAACAATTTAACAGAGGAGCGCCTAAACGTCGTTAAGTAATTTCTTTATTATTTTTGTTGTATTAATTTCATTACATGAAACGAAATCTTATACTTGTTTATCTTTCTCTATTCCTGATCTTTATTTATAGTTGTTCACAAAGCAAATATGCAGCAACAAATAAAAGCTATAAGCAGCAGGTAAAAGCTTATTCAAAATTATTGATGGAGTATCCTGTAAAAGATTCGGCAGGTTTACGGTATGCTGCTGATTGGGTGGGTACAACAAACCTTTCTATGCGCCGTGCAAATTTTGTAATCATTCATCATACAGCACAAAACAGTTGTGAGCAAACATTAAAGACTTTCACTTTGCCAAGAACACAAGTAAGTGCTCATTATGTAATTTGTAAAGATGGCACCGTACATCATATGTTGAATGATTTATTAAGAGCACATCATGCAGGAGTAAGTAAATGGGGAAATACAACAGATCTCAATTCCTCCAGTATTGGAATTGAATTGGATAACAATGGGTTCGAATCCTTTTCAGAAGCACAAATGAACAGCCTGCTAACCTTACTCGACCGGCTTAAAAAGGCTTATAGCATTCCAACTTCGAATTTTATTGGTCATGGTGATATAGCTCCCACAAGAAAAAATGATCCTAATTGGCGGTTCCCTTGGAAGATGTTGGCAGAAAAAGGGTTTGGCTTCTGGTTCGATAATCCAGCAAATGTTACATTGCCCGACAACTTCAATCACTTACAGGCATTGCGTATTGTTGGCTTTGATATGAAAGATACTACCGCTGCCATCATAGGTTTTAAAAGACATTGGCTGCAGGATACGACTAGAGGGCTGAATACAGAACAACTAAAAGTTTTGTATACACTTAGCCGGAAATTTCAATGATCTTGCCATTTGCTTTATAACTGCTATACATTTTCCACTTTATTTTTATAAATGAAGTAAAGTGTAATTGATTTAATAAATTGGTATGACTGCAGAACATCGGCGACTCGAAGTAAATGCTACAAAAGAAGTTCCTCTTGTAAAATGGGGGCCATATTTGAGTGAAAGGCAATGGGGTACAGTAAGAGAGGATTATAGTGTGCATGGAGATGCATGGCATTATTTCCCTTTCGAACATGCACATTGCCGATCTTATATCTGGGGCGAAGACGGATTGGCAGGCATTTCCGATTTCTTTGGAAATCTCTGCTTTTGCATAAGCCTTTGGAATGGTAAAGATTCTATATTGAAGGAAAGACTTTTTGGCTTAGGTAATTCTCAAGGCAATCACGGGGAAGATGTGAAGGAGCTTTATTATTATCTGGATAATCTTCCTACTCATTATTATATGCAATATTTGTATAAATATCCGCAACATCAATTCCCCTATGAAAAACTCCGCATAGAAAACAAAAAGAGAACCAGATTGGATCCAGAATATGAGATTTTAGATTCGGGTGTTTTTAATAATAACCAGTATTTTGATGTATTGATTACTTATGCCAAGCAAAATGAGGAAGATATTTTTATTCAGATCGACATTACTAATCGGTTTACAACAACAGCTGAAATTACTGTATTACCAACATTATGGTTTTACAACAGATGGAAAAATAACTCTTTAAAGCAAAAACCGTCTATCATCTCTATAGATGAAAATGCTGTAAAAGCAGAGCATGAAAGATTAGGTAATTATTATTTTTATTTTCAGGGGGCCAACAATACTTTGTTTACTGACAATGAAACTAATACTGAGATAGTTGCCGGAGAACCTAATGAAAGCATTTTTGTAAAAGATGCTTTTCATAGAGCTATAATAAAAGGCGAGAACATTTCAGAACTTTCAAAAAAAAAATCCGGGACTAAGTTTTCTCCTGTGTATAAATTAGAAATTGAAGCAGGTGCTACAAAAACAATTTATTGTCGTCTTACTGATAAACAAACTGACAAACCATTTTTTAGTGGATTCAAAGAAATCTTCACAAACAGAAAACAGGAGGCAGATGAATTTTATGCTGCTATACTTCCCAAAGGAATGAGCAAAGATATAGCTCAGATTCAACGACAGGCTTTGGCTGGCGTACTATGGAGTAAGCAATATTATCATTTTGATGTAGAAAGATGGCTTACTTCTTCAGATGGAATTACTCCACCAAGTAATATAAAAAAGACTGGTCGCAATCATGACTGGACACATCTGAAAAATCAGGATATAATAATGATGCCAGATACATGGGAGTATCCCTGGTATGCTGCATGGGATCTTGCTTTTCAATGTATTCCAATGGCAATAGTAGATCCAACATTTGCCAAACATCAGCTATTATTAATAATGCGGGAATGGTATATGAAGCCCGATGGGCAGCTTCCCTCTTACGAATGGAATTTCAGCGATGTAAATCCGCCAGTTCAGGCATGGGCAGCAATGCAGGTTTATCATATGGAAAAAAAACAAAAAGGTAAAGGTGATATATTTTTTTTAAAAAAAGTATTTCAGAAACTGCTTATCAACTTCACCTGGTGGATTAACCGGAAAGATGTAAATGGTAATAATATTTTTGAAGGAGGCTTTCTTGGATTAGATAACATAGGAGTGTTTAACCGCGGCCATAATTTTCCCGGAGAGATACAATTGGAACAAGCAGATGGAACAAGCTGGATGGGCACCTATGCTTTGGATATGATGGATATGGCAATAGAAATTGCTATGGAGGACAAATCATTTGAAGATACCGCTACGAAATTTTTTGAACATTTTGTTTTGATTGCAGAATCGTTGAATGAACATGGGTTGTGGAATGAGGAAGACAAATTCTTTTACGATATATTATGTGTAACAGGGTCAGAGCCTATTGCTTTACGTATACAGTCAGTAGTTGGCATTACTTCTTTATATGCTGTATCTACTATTAGTAAAAGTGTGATGGAGCAGTTGACAGATTTTAAGAAACGTACTACCTGGTTTGAGAATTTCAGACAAAAAAACAATAAGTTCTGGCCAAATGAGGAGCGGAGTGAAGATGATGAAATATTATTATCATTAGTGCCAAAAGAAAGATTGAAGAGTATGTTGGAGAGAATTATTGATGAAGATGAATTTCTTTCCGATGGTGGTATCAGAGCATTGTCAAAATTTCATGAAAAAAATCCATATTCTGTAACAGTAGACGGAAATCTTTATACAATAAAATATGATCCCGGAGATTCTACTTCTGATATGTTTGGAGGTAATTCAAACTGGCGAGGCCCTGTCTGGATGCCGATAAACTTTCTCATTATTCAATCAATCCGTAAGTATGGTGAGTTTTATGGAGATGATTTGAAGCTTGAGTTTCCAAAAGGTTCTGGTATAAATATAAATCTTACACAGATTGCCAAAGAGTTGACAAAACGGGTTATTAGTTTATTTGAAAAAGATTCGGCAGGAAATCGTCGCTTGTATGGCGATTATAGCTGGTTTTATAAACAACCGGGTAATGAACATCTTATTTTGTTTTATGAATATTTTCATGGGGATAATGGAAGGGGATTAGGTGCAAGTCATCAATCAGGATGGACAGCACTTGTTGCGGAGCTGATTTGTGAATATGGGAATGAATTAAAGTTGTAATACTGCATTTTAGTTCAATTCTCCGGCCGGCTCATGATCGTAATACTCGTTCCGAAGGTTTATTAATTCTTTCTTTAATTCTGCAACATTTTTTGCAAAAGCAGTGCCTTTAATTAAATTTTTCTGTTCATTGGGATCTGCTTTCAAATCATATAATTCCCATTCATTTAAAGTATAGAACTAAATAAGTTTATATCATTCTCCTCTTCCTGCAAGAGTAAGTATAACGGTGAGATCTCTCACATACTCATAATAATGATAGTACAAGTATTTCCTATCAAACTTTTTTTTATTACCTGTCACTAACGAAACGCTTTATTGAAATTCATGCCTTCATTAGCTATGCGATCAATATTTGGCGTTTTAATAAATTGTTTTTTGTAAGCACTAATAGCATCAGCATCATGATAATCACTCATGATATAAATAATATTCGGCCGTTGCTGCGCAAAACAATTGATGGATAAAAGAAGGAAAACGACTCCCTGCTTCAGGGTTGTAATTGCAAAACAAGTTGAACAATTGCTGCTAAAAATTATGATGGATATTGCTGGCGTATATACACTTGATCTTAAAACAAAAAACCAGTTATTTCTAACTGATTTTTTAAAAATAGTTTGCTAATCTTTGATCATTATTGATTTTGTTCTTCGTGGAGGCATCCTTTCTCTTCGGTTTTCTTTAATAATGCGGATAACTTCCTGCCGGAATTTATCTTCGTACTGAAATACTTTATTGGCTCGTTGCTCATCCATAATTTGCTTGAATTCTCCACGGTAACGTAAACGAAGTTCAATCACTTTTTGCTGAAGCACCAGCCTGTCACCTTTATTTTGACGATGTGTAACTGCGAATTCTCTGAAGTAACGGATAAAAACGGGGTTAAATTTCTGAGCTTCATTTTTTGATAAGCCAAGATTTTTTTGAATATACTCTCTCATTCTGTTCGCAATCTTGCCATTCTCTTCACCAGGATCTTCATCCTGCGAAAAAACAGCTACTGCCGGAAGTAGAAATAAGAGTAATATGTATAAATACTTTTTCATTATTATTAGTTAACCAGTAAAACAGCCTGAATGTCTTCAGATTGTTCCTGAAAATCTCTTAATTCATCATCCGAAATTCCAATTAGCATATCTTTTATTTCGGTTGATTTATTATCATTCTTTAATTGAGTCGACTCTTTTCCATTAAGACCAGCATCAATAAAATCTATCAGGTGATCTTGTTGCTCGATGTCCATGTTTTTTACATCACGGGTAATCTTGGCCATCACCTTACTGCCAGGTTCTGCAGTTGAATTGTTTTTACCAAAATATAAAAAACCGGATAAAATAATTAAGCCGGTAACAACAGCAGCAGCGGCATAACGGAACCATTTGCGACTACCAAGCGAAATAATTTTTGTTGCAGGTTTGTTTTCCGCAGTAATAATTTGCTCCGTTAAGTTTTCAAAATATCCTGCGGGAACAGAATATGGCCTGCCCGGATGACCATCGGTTTGAACGGAATTAGCTTTCTTCAATCCGCTTAGCATTGGAGAAAGAGTTTCTAATTCTTCTTTCGCTGTTTGATAATCGTTGCTTTCACGAACAGTATGCAGCACATTATCTGCCAGCGGTTCAAAATATCCGGTTGGAACTGCGTATGGTGTGTCTTTTGAAATAGCATTCAATAATGGTGATAGATGACCCAACTCTTCTTTTGCATCAATTGCTTCCAATGCTTTTATTCTTTTCATCACTTGCGCAGCTAATCCCTCAAAATAACCTGGAGGAATTAAGTAGACATTCTGCCGACTTAAATTAGCAAGAGAGCTGTTCAATTCCTTCAATTCCAGTAATATGTTGTCTTTTTGTGTCATTTAACGGTTATAAGATAGATTTTGACCCTCAAAGTTTAATGATTCAGCATATAATCCTCAATTTTTTTAACTGCATGGTGATAGCTTGCTTTTAAGGCTCCTTCACTTGTCTCTAAAACACGGCTCATTTCCTGGTATGGCATTTCTTCATAATACCGGAGACAGAAAACAACCCGTTGTTTTTCAGGCAGTTGTTGAATTGCGAGTTGCAGTTTCCATTCCACTTTATTAGCATCAAAATTCTCATCTGCCTTTATTTTATTGCTAAGGCCAGTTTCTACATCGCTAAAGCTTACAGACGATTTTTTCTTCTGTTGTTCAATATACGTTAAACTTTCATTGGTAGCGATGCGGTAGAGCCAGGTGTACAATTGGCTGTCTTCTCTAAACTTTTCCAGCCCTTTCCACACCCGTATTAATACATTTTGCAGCACATCATTGGCATCATCATGCTGTACCACCATCCGGCGGATATGCCAATATAGCTTTTCCTGATATTTTTTTATCAGACTGGTATATGCTTTTTCTTTCGTAATTGGGTTACGAAACTGCTCAAGTAATTCACTATCACTTATGATTGTCAGGGACATTAATCAGTGGCTTTGGTTCGGTTAGAATAGTGGATCCGCAATATGTTTAATAAACCTTTCAGTTATTAAAAATAAAAAACGAAGGCCATAAATTGCAGAAAACTTACTTATTCTTTTTAACAGGCGTTTTAATCACAATACCGAGTGAAGTTCTGAAAGCATAATAATCAAAATTAAAACCCTCTCGGTTTAAACGGGTATTTGCTATACAGGAGATTTGTAAACCTATCTGTTCTTTTTTGGAAAAGAAAAAACGGGAATTGAATGAAAAGTCTAAAAAAGAAGACCACTTGGAGTTTCCATTTGGTGGAAGTCGATAATATATTTGTTCATTATTGTCATAATCGGTTGCTACATTGTCATAGCCTGCAAACATAAACCGTGTGGTAAAAGACAAATGCACTTGCGGAAGGTATGCGTTAAAACTACCTTGTAAAAAATACCGGTTAAGATCACTTTTGTAAAAATTATGTTTTGGCGAGGTTGATTGTGTCGGATATGTTTGATACAGTTTTTCCCGCATTTCAAAAATTCCTTTTATATATCCTCCAAAAAATGAAGCAGAAATTGTTTTTTTATCTCTGGAAATTGGGAAATAAAGGCCAGCGCCGATTTGTATGCCCTTGTGTTTGTATAGCAAATAACTGCTATCACTTCTATTATTAAAAAGATTATATTCTACTTCTGTATCATCATTTTTATGAGAAAACAAACTTGCTGTAACTGCAATTCTGTTTGTAATAGCATATCCGCCATTTATATCAAAACCTGAGGGCAAACCATAGGATAGATTTGCAGAATAATCGTTTTTATTTTGGAGAGAAGGATTATTTACTTCAACCGGCGAATAGATTTTTCTATTTATCGTACAGGATGATAAAATGAATATGCAAATGACTATAGCCGAAAATTTCATTCTGTAAAGACTCCAAAAATGTTATTGATGCTGCCAGAGATAAAAATTTATTTTCGGCTTATTACTTTTTCAACAGCTGTTACAATATCCGGAATATCCAAACCATATTTTTTAAGCAATTCCATTGGTTTTCCGCTTTCGCCAAATGTGTCTTTTGTGCCAACATATTCTATCGGGATAGGGAAATTTTTTGATGCACATTGTGCAATAGCATCGCCTAATCCACCAATGATGTTATGCTCTTCAGCAGTAATCGCACATTTTGTTTTTTTGATAGAAGCCAATACAGCTTGCTCATCTAATGGCTTAATGGTATGAATATTTATTACTTCTACGCTGATTCCTTTTTCTTGTAAAATAGCTCCGGCTTGTATAGCATTCCATACTAAATGGCCACAGGCAAAAATGGAAACATCAGTTCCTTCTGAAAAATACTGGGCCTTACCTATTTTAAAATCTTCTTCTTTGGTAAAGATGGGCCAAACTGGTCTGCCAAAACGTAAATAAACCGGGCCTTCCATTTCAGCAATAGCTTCAGTAGCTGCTTTTGTTTGAGCGTAATCACAAGGAACAATCACCGTCATTCCGGGTAGCATTTTCATCAACCCGATATCTTCTAAAATCTGGTGAGTAGCTCCGTCTTCTCCTAATGTAAGGCCTGCATGCGAAGCACAAATTTTTACGTTCTTTCCACTATAAGCAACTGATTGGCGGATCTGGTCATACACCCGGCCGGTAGAAAAATTAGCAAACGTAGTGGTGAATGGAATCTTGCCTCCAATGGTCATACCAGCGGCAATCCCCATCATATTCGCTTCTGCAATACCGACCTGAAAAAAACGTTCAGGAAATTCTTTCATAAACTGATTCAGCTTTAGTGAACCCGCTAAATCAGCAGTAAGGGCTACAACATTTAGATTTTTTCTAGCTGCAGCTACAATGCCATCGCCAAAGCCACTGC
>JBDSUW010000188.1:0-43009 GCA_039927535.1 Chitinophagaceae bacterium
AAACCTCGCCCTAAAAAATGAAAATAAGGTGGACAGGGATTTACGTATAGCCAATATGAAATCGTACGCCAGGGAACCTGACTATAAAATTATTGGCCCTACCAAACTGCGTGGTGGCCCTGCAGGTTTAGTAATAAAGAATGGTTACATCGTTGCACAATGGGGTGATGTAAATCGGGTGGACATGACATTCAGTGTTACAAAAAGTTTTCTATCTACAGTTGCCGGTGTTGCCGTTGATGAAAAATTAATAAAAAATGTATCGGACAAAGTAAATCAATATGTGTGGGACGATTCTTTTGAAGGAGAACACAATGCAAAAATTACATGGCAGCATTTGTTAACGCAAAGCTCTGATTGGAGCGGCACATTGTTTGGCCTGCATGATTGGGCCGACCGTCCACCAAGAGAGGGTGGTATGGATGATTGGAAAAACCGAAAACTCAACGAACCGGGAACTGTATATAAGTACAATGATGTACGGGTAAACTTGCTGGCCTATTCTCTATTACAAGTCTGGAGAAAACCACTACCCGTTGTTTTGAAAGAAAAAATTATGGAGCCCATCGGTGCTTCCACTACCTGGCGTTGGTTTGGTTATGAAAATTCTTATGTAAACATGGATGGGTTAATGATGCAATCCGTAAGCGGTGGCGGTCATCATGGCGGGGGAATCTTTATCAATACTGTTGATCAGGCAAGGTTTGGTTTATTATTTCTGCGCAATGGCAAATGGAACAATCAGCAATTAATTTCTGAAAAATGGATTACGGCCGTGCAGCAACCTTCTGTTGCCAATACTAATTATGGTTATTTGTGGTGGTTAAATACTGATAAAAAATGGGCAGCCGTTTCTTCCAAAATTTATTACGCAGCAGGATATGGCGGTAATTATATTATTATTGACAACGAACATGATTTGGTGGTGGTTACCCGCTGGATAGATGATAATACAATTGGCGATGTGATGGGTTTGATTATACAATCAATAGAGAATAAATAATAAATCAATAGTATGAGAAAACTTATCCCCTTTATCTGTATCCTGATTTTTGGTTGTAAATCTCAAAACAAAAGTGATATCAGTAACAAGTTAGATCAATTTCTACATGGCCAGGAAGAGTTTTATCGTTTTAATGGAAATGTGCTGGTAGCCGAAAATGGAAAAACAATTTTCCAGCATTCTTTTGGCATGGCAGACTTTGATAGCAAACGGCCATTGAACGACTCTTCTGTTTTTGAGCTGGCTTCAGTAAGCAAACAATTCACAGCTACAGCTATTCTGTTATTGAAAGATAAAGGCAAATTAAAACTTACTGATTCGCTTCGTCAATATTTTCCTGAACTGCCCTATTCCAATATTACTCTCGGGAATATGCTTACCCACACCTCCGGCCTGCCCGATTATTTTTGGTTGATGATAGAAAAATGGGATCACAAGAAAATTGCATTCAACAAGGATGTGATTACTTTTTTAGCAAAAGAAAAGCCTCCAGTTTCTTTTTCACCCGGAACAAAATGGGAATACAGTAATTCTGCTTTTGTGTTGCTGGCTTCCATTGTTGAAAAAATTTCTGGGCAATCTTATAAAGAATATATGTCTGAAAATATATTTAAGCCGTTAGGAATGAATCATACCCAGGTTTATAACACCCGTCGTTCTTTAAAAGATACGATTGCTAATTATGCGTATGGCTATGGATACAGTGATTCATTAAAAAAATACATTCTGCCGGATAATGACCCTGATGCCAATTTTGTTTTTTATATGGATGGCATACAGGGTGATGGCATTATAAACTCCACAACAGCGGATTTATTGAAATGGGACAGGGCAATAAAAAACCATATCCTACTAAAAGAAGAAACACAAAACGAAATGTTGAAAAAACAAGCATTGTCCGACACTGCAAAAAAAACCTATTACGGTTTTGGTATTTCGCTTGATTCAACAGAATTCGGAAATATTATTTCTCATTCTGGTGGCTGGCCCGGATACCTTACCTACCTGGCCCGCAATACAGATAAAGACCAAACTTATATTGTACTTTCTAACAACAATTCAAACGCTGTCGCCATCAGCAATGTTCTGCAACATTTATTGGCCGGTAAACCGGTAATTATGCCTTATGCGCATAAAGAAATTGCAATGGACGCTATTTCGATGGATCAATTTACCGGAGCCTATAAAGGAAACAATGATTTAAAATTTGAAAGAAGAGGAAATAAGTTCTTGCGGGTTTTACCTGATGGAAGCTCATTAGAATTAAAACCAGAATCCAAAACAAAGTTCTTCTACTCAGATGGATCTGACAGGCAGATTGAATTTGAAATGGATTCAAATAAAACAATAACAAAAGCCTGGTTGATTGCACATGGTTTAAAATATGAATTAAAAAAAATAATTTAAACAAGAAAGATGAAAAAACTATTATCCTTCACAATTCTACTGCTGCTATTTTTTTCTGCTATTGCTCAAAAACCAAGAGATGATTGTCAAAACAAATTAGAAAAAAAGTTGTTGCCATATATTTTCACCAATTAAATCATTACAAAATGAGTTTCCTAAAACCTGTATTTATATTCCTGCTGATTGCTTTATCAAATACTGTATTTAGCCAGGCATCATTTAAAGTAAATGAACAACGCATTGAAAGCCGCATTTTTGAATTGGCAAAATTTGGAAAAGATACAAATGGCAGGGGCTATCGTGTGGCTTTTACAAAAGGTGATATTGAAGCAAGAGCCTGGTATATGAGCCTGATGAAAAAAGCAGGGCTTGATGTAAGAATTGATTATGCAGGTAATATCATTGGCAAACGAAAAGGAAAAAACCCTTCACTTAAACCCATAGCCTTTGGTTCGCACCTTGATATGGTGCCTGATGGCGGCGACTATGATGGTTGTGTAGGCTCTATCGGTGCGTTGGAAATAATGGAAGTGCTCAATGAAAACAACATCACTACTGAGCATCCGTTAGAGTTGATCATTTTTTCGGATGAAGAAGGTGGCACCATCGGAAGCATGGCCATGGCCGGTCATTTAAGTCCGGAAGGATTGAAACAAAAAAGTCAGAGTGGCCTTACCATGGCAGAAGGCATCAAAGCAATTGGTGGCAATCCCGACAGTATTCAATACAGTGTCCGCAAAAAAGGCGACCTCAAAGCGTTTTTAGAATTACACATAGAACAGGGTGGCATTTTGGAAACATCAAAAATTCAGATTGGAGTGGTAGAAGGTATTGTAGGAATAGTACATTGGGAAATAACGGTGGATGGTTTTGCCAATCATGCAGGCACTACACCCATGAATATGCGCAAGGATGCAT
This sequence comes from Chitinophagaceae bacterium, assembly GCA_039927535.1. GTDB lineage: Bacteria > Bacteroidota > Bacteroidia > Chitinophagales > Chitinophagaceae > JJ008. Next base: position 3,329 of record JBDSUW010000188.1, read on the forward strand.
TGCTGGCTGCATCAAAATTAGTAATTGCGGTAAATGAAGCAACAAACAGTATCCCCGGAAAACAGGTAGGTACAATCGGCAAAATCGCCGCTATGCCCGGTGCCTATAATGTAATACCCGGCAAAGTAGTAATGGGATTAGAGCTAAGAGACCTTTCTGCAAAAAAAATAGAAGAGCTGTTTCTTAAAATTGAAAAACGGGCGGCAACGATTGCTGCATCATCGGGTACAAAAATAACTTTTGAGCGACAACCCAATTCCATTAAACCTGCACTAACCGATAAAGCGGTACAGGAAACAATAATTGCTACAGCAAAAAAACTAGGGTTTACTTACCGATTAATGCAAAGTGGTGCCGGGCATGATACCCAGGAACTATCGTTGCTTGCACCGGTGGGAATGATCTTTATCCCAAGTGCTGGCGGCATCAGTCATTCACCCAAAGAATTTTCAACAGCAGGCGATATGGCCAACGGCACTACTGTTTTATTACAAACCACTTTAAAATTGGATAAAAAATAAAATTAGCAATGAAAAAAACCTCAACAATCATTATGCTACTGCTTTTTTATTGCAGTATGTATGCACAAAAACCCCGTGCAAGAGATATTGGAATTCCTTTTGAAGGGATTACCGGAAAATTGAATGCCATTACCGATGTAAAAGGTGTAGAGGTTGGCTACAGCACTATCATATCAGGACAGGGAAAAAATACAAGGGGCAAAGGACCGGTGCGTACCGGCGTTACGGCCATTTTACCAAGAGGCAGAAACAATAATCCTGTTTATGCAAACTGGTACACACTAAATGGCAACGGAGAAATGACAGGAACAACCTGGGTAACTGAATCGGGATTTCTGGAAGGCCCGGTTATGATAACCAATACCAATAGTGTGGGTGTGGTGAGAGATGCAGTATTAAAATGGTATGTAAAAAAAGGTTGGTATAAAGAAGATTTTTGGTACACCTATCCTGTTGTAGCAGAAACTTATGACGGTTTCCTGAATGACATCTATGGTTTTCATGTAAAAGAAAGTAATGCCTTTGAAGCATTGGACAGTGCCAAGTCTGGTTATCTGAAAGAAGGAAATGTTGGTGGCGGTACAGGCATGATGTGTTTAGGATTTAAAGGTGGTTCCGGATCTTCATCAAGAGTTATAAAAATTAAAGACTCTATTTATACCCTGGGAGTGTTCGTACAAGCAAACTTTGGCAGAAAAATAAATCTCACCATTGCTGGTGTGCCGGTTGGCAAGGAACTGATTGATACATTAAACAATGAATTCAAAGCACCGCCATCTTATCAGCCGGGTGATGGCTCTATCATTGTAGTTGTTGCAACAGATGCCCCGGTATTACCGCACCAGTTAAAAAGAATTGTTCAACGGGTTTCATTAGGTATCGGGCTGGTAGGCGGACAAGGAACCAATGGTTCCGGTGATATTTTTATCGCCTTCTCCACCGCTAATTCAACCGCTTTTCAACGGGCCAATTTTACAAAAGTGGATGTGTTACCCAATGATGAAATCAATCCATTATTTGAAGCCACCATACAAGCAACGGAAGAAGCCATCATTAATGCGATGGTGGCGGCTGAAACAATGGAAGGCATTAATGGGAACAAATCGTATGCGTTGCCGCACAAATTGGTGATGGATGTGTTGAAAAAATATAATAGGGTGAAATAAATTTTTATGATAAAAAAAATAATACTCCTCTTTTTTTTTATTGCAACTACACAACTAACTATTGCACAAACCACAAGAGTTGACAGTTTAAAAAAGCTGTTATCAAAATCTACCGACCCAATAAGCCGGTATAACCTGCTGACAGAAATTTCCAATGGCTATTACACCAATGGTATAGGCGAAAATACTGTAGACAACAATTTAGAAATGCTTCGTATTGCCCTGCAGCAAAAGAACGATAGCCTGATAGCGGTTAGTTACAATAAAGCAGGAGATTATTATTTATTTGAAAAGGCAGATTTTAATACTGCCTTGGATTACCTGTTTAAAGGTATTCCATATGCAGAAAGAGCCAATGATAAAAGATGGTTGTCTTCCTTATATATTGATATAGCTATAGCTAATCAATTGTCAGGAAATTTTTCAGAACAACTAAAGTTTTTAAAAAAGGCGGAATCGAATTTACCTGATACCAGCCGCCCCGAATACAATTACATGTTACTACAGTTAAAACTGAATACTGCTGCTCATTATTTATTTATGGAACAACCCAGGGTAGCATTGCCTTATTTGAATGCCGCCAATGAAACGAACCTGAAACTTAACTATGGTATTTTTGATTTGTTTATTAATTCAACTTTTGGGAGACTATATAATGAATCAGGTGATATTGAACTGGCCACTGCTTATTTTAAAAAGGCATTAGCAACTGAAATAAATTTTTATCCCTTTGCAAGATTTGTTGTTAAAAGTAATTATATTGAATTTCTTATCAGCTCTGGAGATTATGCTGCTGCTGAAGTACAGGCTAAAGACCTGTTGGCTATTGGTGAAAAGGCTCAAAATAATTATTTCAAATATATAGCAGCTGGTTTTTTAAAAAAAATATTTGACAAGCAAGATAAAATAGAGAGTGCCTATTATTACTCCAAAGAAGAGCTTGCGTTAAGAGATACCATTTTTAGCCAGGAAAGAATCAATAAAACCCAGGCATTAGCCTTCAATGAAGAAGTAAGGGTGGTTGAAGAACAAACCAAAAAATCAGAAGCGGAGCAACAACGCAAACAAAATATACAGTACGCATTATTAGCCCTCGGCATTATCACTTTCCTCATTATTTTTTTATTACTCAGCCGCCGCCATATCACCAATACAAAAATAATTCAGTTTCTCGGCGTGGTGGCTTTGTTATTGGTATTTGAGTTTTTAAACTTATTGCTACATCCTTTTTTAGAACGCATCACTCACCATTCCCCGGTGCTGATGTTGCTGGCTTTGGTTTGTATTGCTGCATTACTGGTGCCATTACATCATAAATTAGAGAAATGGGCTACGTATAAATTGGTGGAGAAGAATAAAGCGGTACGACTGGCAGCAGCTAAGAAAACGATCCGATTGTTATCGGATGAGGAACTGGAGACCCCTGGTAGTGGTGATTAAACCGTCCAATTCCAGATTTTACATTTTCTGCTAAATTTGAATCGGACAAATTCGGAATTTAATTCCGGATTTGTCCATAATTATCTATTTTTAAAAAATGATACCCCGAACAGCAACAGCACAATTGGCAAGGCTTGCAAAAACTTTTCGCAGTGTGGCAGTGGTAGGCCCAAGGCAAAGTGGCAAAACCACTTTATGCAAAGCTGTCTTTCCATCAAAGCCTTATGTATCGTTAGAAAACCCTGATACATTAGAGTTTGCAACTAGCGACCCAAGGGGCTTTCTCTCTCAATTTAAAGAGGGGGCTATATTGGATGAAATACAAAGAGCCCCTCACTTATTTTCATATTTGCAACAAATATTAGATGAAACAAAAAAGAAAGGCCTGTTTATATTAACAGGTTCAAATAATTTTCTATTGCAGGAAAATATCACCCAAACACTTTCTGGCAGAATAGCCTATTTGCAATTGCTGCCTTTATCATTAAAAGAATTAGCAGCAAGTAAAAAATTAAAACCAGACTATACTAATCATATCCTCACTGGCGGCTATCCTGAAGTAAATGCAAAAAGGATAAATGCGGCTGACTGGTATGCAAATTATATTAATACGTATGTAGAAAGAGATGTGCGGCAGTTAAAAAATATCAGCAACCTGTCGCAATTTATGAAGCTGTTAAAGCTTTGTGCAGGCCGTACCGGGCAGGTGCTTAACCTGACCTCGATATCCAACGATTGTGGTATTGACCAAAAAACAGTGGCCGCCTGGTTAAGTGTTTTGCAAAGCAGCTATATTATTTACTTGTTAAAGCCTTATCATGCCAATTTTAATAAACGGGTTATTAAAACACCCAAATTATATTTTTATGATACGGGGGTTGCCTGTTCGCTGCTCGGCATAACAATTGCCAAACAAATTACACAGCATGTTTCCAAAGGTTTTTTGTTTGAAAATATGATAGTAAGCGAAATGCTAAAAAAAAGATTTAATAATGGAAAAACCGATAACCTATTTTACTGGAGAGATAAAACCGGTAACGAAGTAGATATATTAACAGAAGATGCAGGAAAATTAACTGCCATAGAAATAAAAGCCGGCGAAACCATTTCAACAGATTTTTTAAAAGGGTTGGATTATTTTTCTTCTTTACAAAAGAAATCCATCAAAAAAATATTGCTGTATGGCGGTAAGCAGGAACAAACGAGAAGTCATGGCATTACCATTTTACCCTGGAATAAATTTATTTAAGTATGAAGAAAAAACTACTCCTTCTTATTGCTTTTCTAATTTCAACTTTGCTGTATGCCCAGGAACCGCTAAGAAAAAGTCAGAAGACGATACAGCAAACCGTTGTAAAAATGTTCGATGCATTATCCAACCGGGATTCTGTCAGCTTAAAGGATTATTGTACGGCTGATATTACATTATATGAATATGGCCAGGCATGGAATTTAGATACCCTAATCCTGAAAGCCATTACATTAAACCAGGCAGCAGATTTCAAACGAGCCAATACCTTTGATTTTATCAATACTACTGTAGATAAAAACACGGCATGGGTAACCTATCGTCTTCAATCAGTAATATTGAAAGATGGCAAACAGTCAACGGTACAATGGCTTGAAACAGTAGCTTTAGCTAAAGAGAGAAAACAATGGAAGGTTAAGCAACTGCATTCAACACTTATCAAACGAAATTAAAATTGAAAAGATAAATGAACGGAATACCAAAAAACGAACTAACTGAATTATGAAAAAATTTATAGCCATATTATCTTCTTCAAACCATGCCGAAAAAGGGAAAAACGAATTCACCAGTCCTGATGTTGCTGGCATTGGTTTGTATTGCGGCTATATTGGTTCCGTTGCATCATAAATTAGAAAAATGGGCAACGCATAAATTAGTGGAGAAGAATAAACAGATTAGGCTGACGGTGGCGAAGAAAACGATTGAACAATTGGAAGGATAAAAACTAATTAATTGTTTATGAAAAAAATAATTTTTTGCTTTTCTATTTTTTGCTTTGCAAAAATTGCTTACAGCCAACCACTTCCAGATAGTGTATTGACAAAGTACAATTCTGCAGTCACACAAAAAAATAAGGAAGATTATTTATGGAATTACCTGGAGTCACTTTCAAAAGACAACAATGAAGTAACCCAGGCACTCAATATTCTGTCATATTTTAAAAAGCAAAACGATGAGAGCGGCGCCGATAATACAGAATTATTTATTGCCTTGCGACTGGGCTATAAGGGAAATTATATCACTGCATTAAATATGGGACTTTCTATTTTATCAAGCTGTGAAAAAAGAAAAGATACCGTTGGAATCCTTCATGCTTTTGAAGTTATTCACTATAGTTTTACGTTGGCTAAAAATTATGAAGAGGCAATCGCATGGCAAAAAAAAGCGATTCCTTATGCTGTTGCAATAAACGATGAAAGCAAATTGTCCGGTATTTATAATAATCTTGGAGCGGTATATGCTCAAGCATTGATGCCTGATTCAGGGTTAGTCTATGCCCAAAAAGCCGTCAACATAGATACGAAATTACAAGATGTAAAACATCTTCCTTATTCTTTAAGCACTTTAGCCGAGAATTATATTGCCGGCAAAAATTATGATTTTGCTTTACCATTTTTAAAAAAGAGTTTGGCTTACGCCCAATCAAATTCAGATGCCTGGACTATTGCTTACGCCTTTCTTGATTTTGCGCAGGCATACTATGGATTAAAAAATTATGACAGTACAATTTATTATGCTCGTAAATCCGTTGAGTTGTCGAACTACATGGGCTTTAAAGAAACATTATTGAAATCATCCGAAGCACTTTATAAAAGTTTTGAAGCAACAGGCAGAGAGGATAGCGCAAATAAATATTTCCGTTTGGCCACGGCTGCTAAAGACTCAATTTATAGTACTGAGAAAACAAGTAACATCCAGGCAATAAGTTTTCGTGAGCAATTGCGCCAACAGGAAATAGAAACTGAAAAAACAGAAACTGAAGAGGAACGCAAAAAAAACATTCAATACGCATTATTAGCCCTGGGCATTATCACTTTCATTATTACATTCTTATTACTCAGCCGCCGTCACATCACCAATACTAAACTCATTCAATTTCTTGGCGTGGTGGCTTTGTTACTGGTGTTTGAATTTCTCAATTTATTATTACATCCATTTTTAGAAAGAATTACGCATCATAATCCAATATTAATGTTATTAGCATTGGTTTGTATTGCAGCATTATTAGTCCCTCTCCATCATAAATTAGAAAAATGGGCTACGCATAAATTGGTCGAGAAGAATAAACAGGTACGGCTGGCCAGTGCCAAGAAAACAATTCAGGAGTTAGAAAAAAAATAATTCATAACTTTTCAGTATGAAAAAACTCATCCTTTTTATATTACTACCCCTGCAATCCTTCGCCCAACCTTTTTCAAAAGAAGAAATCAGCCGCTTTCAAAAACAGGCAACACAGGTAACCATTATCCGGGACAACTACGGTATTCCGCATATTTATGGAAAGACCGATGCCGATGCGGTGTTTGGTTTACTATATGCCCAATGCGAAGATGATTTTAAAAGAGTAGAAATGAACTACATTGAAAAGCTAGGCAGAATGAGTGAGATAAAAGGCGAAAGTTCTTTGCAAGATGATTTATATATTAAATTAATTATTGATTCTGCCGAAGCGGTTGCTGATTATAAAAAAAGCCCGGTCTGGTTTCAAAAATTATTGAATGCTTATGCAGATGGAATTAACTATTATCTATATAAACATCCTGAAGTAAAACCAGCTTTGCTAACCCGTTTCAAACCTTGGTATCAATTATTATGGACAGATGGAAGCATCGGCGCCATTAGTACGGGTGATATAACAGAAACAGATGTAAATAATTTTTACCTGGGAGCTACTGCGCCTGTTGTTGCTAAAAAAGATTTCTTTGAGGAACAAACTATCGGTTCAAATGGTTTTGCTATTGCTCCTTCTAAAACAGCATCAGGCAATGCAATTCTATACATCAACCCCCATGTTACTTTTTATTTCCGACCTGAAGTGCAGGTAGTAAGTGATGAAGGGTTGAATGCATACGGTGCCGTTACCTGGGGACAATTCTTCGTTTACCAGGGCTTCAATCAATATTGCGGGTGGATGCATACGTCGGGCAATATGGATGTGGCAGATATGTACAAGGAGAAAATAGTAAGGAAAAACGATAAACTTTTTTACGAGTATAACAAAGCATTAAAACCTGTTACTCAAAAAGTAATTACACTTCGCTATAAGAAAGATGATGTTATTCATACAAAAGCAATCACAACATACTACACCCACCATGGCCCTATCATGGCTAATCGCAATGGTCAATGGATAAGTGTAAGAAGTTATAACCGTTCGCTAAAAAGTTTGATGCAAAGTTTCCTAAGAACAAAAACTAAAGGGCTGGAAGATTATAAAAAGAATATGGCCATGCTTGCCAACACTTCTAACAACACGGTATTTGCAGATAACAAAGGGAATATTGCCTACTGGCATGGCAACTATATGCCCCGCAGAGATAAAAAAATTAACTGGAGCATTCCGGTAGATGGTACTAATACTGCCACCGAATGGAAAGGCCTGCATACACTCGATGAAATAGTGCATGTATATAATCCTGCTACCGGATGGATACAAAATTGCAACTCCACGCCTTTTACTGTTTCGGGCAACAGTAGCCCAAACAAAGAAAATTATCCTGCTTATATGGCACCGGATGGAGAGAACTTTCGTGGCGTTAATGCGGCAAGAGTTTTAGCCAATGAAAACAAATTCACCATTGAAAAAATAATTGCAGCGGGTTACGATAGAAAGTTAACTGCCTTTGAAATTCTAGTTCCGGCATTAATCAATTCATTTGAAAAAAATAGTTCCCCTGCTGATTCTTTGTATGCTTTGCTGGCTGAACCTATTGAGGTATTAAAAAAATGGGATTACAATTCAGCCGAAAATTCTGTTGCTACTACATTGGCCATTGAATGGGCACAAAAATTAACCGCTTCCATTCAAAGGGTATATATTGATGAGGGATGGGATGACCAGGTAACATTGGTGAAAAAATTTGCTGCTACAGCTACTGCAAAAGAATTGTTACCCCCCTTGCTTGCTGTAGTAAAAGAATTAAAAAACAAATTCGGTAAATGGCAAATGCCCTGGGGAGAAATCAATCGCTACCAACGAATTTCAAGTGACATCATTCAAAAATATAAAGATGATCAGCCGAGCCTGCCGGTTGGTTTTGCTTCTGCATCCTGGGGGCAACTGCCTTCTTATAACAGTCGTTATTATCCGGGTACCAATAAACGATACGGAGTAAGCGGCAATAGTTTTATTTGTGCCGTTGAGTTTGGTAAAAAAATAAAAGCAAAATCATTATTAGCTGGTGGCAATAGCGGCGATCCTTCCTCCAAACACTTTACTGATCAAATAGAGATGTACACCAAAGGAAAATTCAAGGATGTGTTATTTTACAAAGAAGATGTATTGAAAAAAGCAGAACGAACATATCATCCGGGAGAATAAAAATATGCCCCCGCCTGATGTTACAAAGATTTCAAGGTTTTCAAAAACTCTTTCATGTCTGTATCAATACTAATAGAATTACCTCCTATTAATCTATATTGAACATACCAGCATCTTTCTTCTCCAATTGTCCCTGGTTTTTTAAAGAATACATACCCCATAACCTGAGGTTTTCCGCTTAAATCGGTGCCCTCTCCACAATAACCATAAAAACCATTACCCTCTGCTGTTTCTCCTGCAATCATACCCCAAACCTTAAACCCATACCCCAATTGTTGTTCCTTATGAATACTTACATGGCTTTGATACATGCTACTTTTTGAGAGAGAACTTTTATGAAAACTTATAGCCGAATTTGCACCCCGAAATGTACTTAGAGTACCATTATCTAAATCCCTGATCATATAGGCCGGAATACCCATTGTAAACTCACCTGGAACGACAGGTTGTTCAATCAAAGGAACAGCTCTTCTTTGTACGCTTGCTTTTATTGCTTCAAATTCTGCCAAACCTTTATTTGCCACATAAGTTTTTAATTCAATCAATATAAGTTCGGCGCCTCCAAAATTGTACGGATAGATATACTGGCTGATAAAAACCGGTTTTGTATGGCTGTAATGTTTGCTGGCAGTTTTCCCTATATTCCGATACCAGTTATCAGGCATAGCTTTTTGATTCTCTGCTGGCCATTTCGCTATTACCGTTGCGTATCTATCCGAACTGCTACTTTGAATAGTTATACTAATACTGCTATCTGCACTCCACAACTCCATATAGTTTGGATTGCTGCCAGGTACAAAAGCCTTGTAGTTTTTTGGAAAACCAAACTTTACACCCATCGTTGCAAAAGCAGTATCTATAAGAATTATTTTAGTCGGGGTAGTTGCGACTTTTGATTTTTGAGAGGTTATATTCCCTTTCTGAGCATACCCGGAATTATATAGAGTAAACAGACTTACCAAAAGCAGTAACTTTGATCCTGTCATTATAATTGTTTTAATAAGATGAATCCGAATAGATTGTATCCTTATGTAAGCAGATTAGTGAATATAGCTATTTAATACTACCCGTAGTTAAATAAGAATTTATCCCAAAGCCAATAGTTAAAAAAATAATTTCTATCGAAACAAATATTTATGGAGCAAACAACACTCGGCATAGGAACAAGGCTTCAACACACTCAACATGGACCGGGTGTGATAGTGGGCATTAAATACGCCACCTATCTAATTTCTTTTATAAATCATGGCGTTAAAGAAATTGATAAAACAGATACTAAACTAGATGAGATTATTCCGGAAAATGTGTCGATTGAAATAGAAACAACGTCGGAGGTGGAAAGATCTTTATTAAAAATCCTAAAACTTTGGGGTGGCATTACAGAAAATGTGCCGTTGGGTGATAAATGGATAAAAGGAATGATGCTGTTGCAGCCGGCAGATAAATCATTAAAACCAAAAGAAATTCCAATTGATGATTTTTTTCACAAGATTGTAATGCTCCGGGATAGATTAAGAGTACTTGAACAAAATATCAACAGCAATAAAACATTAAGCGACGAGGAAAAAGTAAATATCCAGCAATACATCACCCGTTGTTATGGTTCTCTTACTACTTTCAACGTATTATTTAAAAACAAGGAACATTATTTTGTGGGAGAAAAAGGAATCAAAGAAGACTGATATCTAAAAAAGAGGCGACCTTATTTTTAAGACCGCCTCTTTCCATTCTACAAACAAAAGGATAATTTTAATAAGAAAAACCTGAAATAGGAATATTCTTATTTTCTGTTAAATTATTAATATTGCCATTCGTTCTACTTAACAAATTTTTTCCTTTTGTTTTTAATTTTTTCTTTTGTTCCGGTGTCATTTTATAGAATTTATAAGCTCCGAGTGCCGCCGCTGCGGCGGCAAGTAAAACACCTGTTTTTCCTAATTGCATAAAATATGATTTTAGTGATTTAATATTTTTTTCTAACACTATAATCAAAATATCATGCCAGAATAGTCAATGCATTAATAAAAACTTTTCAACAATCTCCATATTCCTTAATTAATGGTATCTTGTTTTGCTTTTTAGTAACCACCATTAACTAACTTCCAATGCATACATTAGCTCCTGTAAAAGCTACAGATAGAATTGTTTTTATGGATGTGCTCAGAGGCTTTGCTATTCTGGGCATTTTCATTGCTAACCTGGGTACTGGTTTTACCTGGTATAATGAATCGGCAAATGCTACTGGTCCGCTGCTGCTTCCCAAAGCAGATCATACGATGAGTTTTCTTCATCATATGTTTATAGAAGGAAAATTCTATTCTATTTTCAGTTTGCTTTTTGGCTGGGGCATCGCCTTACAATTTAAAAGAGCTGAAGCGAAAGGCATCAATGCATTTTCCACGGTAAGAAGAAGATTGCTCTTTATGCTTTTATTAGGTGCTATTCATTTATTGATATGGCCCGGCGATATTGTGTTTTTTTATGCTTTACTTGGTTTTATATTATTACCGCTTCGAAAATTTTCTAATAAGGTATTATTAATTACAGGAATTATCCTCATACTTTCTCCTATACTTCTTTATTGGTTGAAAATGACCTTCCCAGTATTAAATTACCCTGCCGATCTTTTGATTAAAACAGGAACTAAAGTTGACAAATCCTTGTTGAATTTAAAAAGTGAGGAAGATTTCATGAACCTGATGAAACATGGCTCCTGGTTCGATCAGTTAAAGGGTAATATCACTGGTTTCTTTTTCCGCTACCAGTATTTATTTTTTGTAAGTCGTGTACCAAAAGTGCTCGGCATGTTCTTAATAGGTTATGTTGTTGGCCGTTCCAATTTTTATCAAAATATTGCACAGCATAAAAAATTAATTTATTGGATAATTGGTGGTGGCCTTGTTTTCGGTTTGCCTGCAAATTATTTTCTGGCGCATTATATGACTACTGCCATGGGTGATTATTTTCAACTAAAGCAAAAAGGTTTGTACCAAACCATATTTTATGCATTAGGAGTAGTTCCATTGGCGATGGCTTATGCAGGAATATTTATGTGGTGTTTTCAAAAAGCAGCTTGTAAAAAGATGATGTCGGTTTTAGCTCCTGTTGGTAAAATGGCTTTTAGTAATTACATTTTACAGTCGCTGGTTGGAAATTTTGTTTTCTTAGGTGCAGGGTTGGGTTACATGGGCCAGGTGGGTCCTGTTTATTTTACCATTTTCGGTATTGCATTTTATATTTTACAAATTATAGGAAGCACCATCTGGCTGCGGTATTTCAATTACGGTCCTATAGAATGGATATGGCGAAGTGCAACGTATAAAAAATGGCAGCCATTCAGAAAGAAATTAAAGGTAACCGGCGATTGATTTAAAATCAACATTTCCCCCGGAAATAATAATGCCAGTTTTTGTATTGGCAAATAAATCTTTCCTTTTTAATACTGCTGCAAACGCAACAGCACTGGAAGGCTCCACTACTATTTTCATTCTTTCCCAGATCAATTTCAACGCAGCAATAATTTCATCTTCCGTTACTGGTATAATCTCTTTTACAAATTCTTTTATGATCGGGAAGTTAACATCTCCTAAATTGGTTCTTAATCCATCACCAATGGTTGTTGCCGCTGCATCATTTGTTTCTATTTTACCCGATTGCATAGAACGATAGCCATCATCCATGGCAGCAGGTTCCCCGCCATACACATTTATTTTTTTTCCAAAATAATGTGCAGCTAATGCTGTTCCACCAATTAATCCACCACCACCCACAGGTGTAATAATATTTTCTACATCGTTTATTTCTTCCATCAACTCCATTGCAGCCGTTCCCTGCCCGATGATCACATTCATATCATTGGAAGGATGAATAAATGCGGCGCCGGTTTCATTTACAATTTTATCTGCTAGTACTTCTCTGGCAATAGCAGTTGGTTCACTTTCTACAATAATTCCTCCATAACCCTTTACCGCTTCTTTTTTTACAGCCGGCGCATTGGATGGCATAACGATGGTTGCTTTTATCCCAACCTCTTTCGCTGCCAGTGAAAGTGCCTGCGCAAAATTGCCGGAACTATGTGTTACAACACCTTTTTGCTTTTGCGCAGAGGTTAGTTGTAAAATGGCATGCATAGCACCCCGCATTTTAAATGCACCCATGCGTTGAAAATTTTCACACTTGAAAAACAAGTCTGCACCGCTTATATCATTCAGCATTTGGGAACTGAGCACCGGTGTACGATGAATATAGGAAGCAATCATTTTATGACACCGCTCCAATAAGTTTTGATAATTGATAGTTGACATTTTCAGCATTTTTATTTAAACAACCAATTCATTCCTTCAGGCGATGCCCACATCTTGGCAGTATTGTGTCCGGAATCAGGAACAATAGTTAAATCCCATTCTTGCCATAAACATGCTGCAGGTATGCAACAAACTGTGCTGCTCTTTCTCTTCGATGACTTGAAACTTCTTTGTCTGCTTTCTGTATGTTCTGATTTTCATTCTGAGCTTGTGAATATATCCCCCAAAGAATAAATAAAGGTAAAAGCAATAATTTTTTCATTCAGTATTTTTAAAAAGTTATCAATCGGTCCCTGGCACTATTTTTCCAATCACCGGTAACCTTGTTATTCTCTACCGTCAAAACCCGGTCGTATAAATTAACCGTTGGGCAAACATGATATGGCAAAGCGTATAAACAATCGCCAACCTCATATTCTATCTCCTCTTCCTGTTGCAGTACCAGGTGTTCTTCACTCTGACTAACTGGTTTTAAATTTTCAGCATTCAGAAAAAATAGCCGCTTCCCTATTTCATTTTCTGCAGCCATGGCTTTATGACCGGCATCCAAACTTATCAATCCATCTACAGGTTTGGATATTATTCTTGTAAAAATTACAATGGCCGGTAAAAAATTCTGTTCCGGACAAATTGTTTTATATCCCTGATCCCAGTAGATAAAAGTGCCGGGACTGCAAACTACATTTTCTCTTTTTGCATGAACAGAAAAAGATGGAGAGCCTCCACAAATAATTTCCGGCTCAGGCAACTCCTGCTCTTTAATTTTTTCAATCAGTAATTCAACTTCTTGAAACGCCATCTCTGCTTCCTGTTTTTTCAATTCAAAATCAGGATTGCGGATATGTCCATCATAGACATGAAGTCCTTTTATTTTTAATCCAGATGATTCATTACAGAAACGGTAAAGTTTCAACGCTTCATCTCCCGTCGCAATGCCAGTTCTATTCATTCCAACATTTATATCTGCATATACAGATCCAGTTATTCCCGAAGCAGTACATATTTCAGCTTGTTCTTTCGCTGAGCGAAGGTTATCCGATAAAAATGAAAATGATGTAGCAGGAAATTTATTTATCAGTTCAATCAATCTCTTCAACTTTGGACCAATGGCCTGGTAAGCCATCAACACTTCTTTTACACCACAATTAGCCAACAACTCAGCTTCAGCAATAGTTGCACATTTGAATTTATAAATTCCTGCGGCCATCATCAGTTTTATTGGCTCTGCAGATTTGCAGGTTTTTATATGTGGTTGCAAACGATCAGTATTCCCGTTCACCATCTGCAAAGCCGTTTGAATATTATGCATAACTCTTTCAGGAAAAACAAGCAATGCTGGTGAGTCTGTGGTACAGGCCTCTGAAAGTTCAAACCAATTTAATGCATTGGTCATTTTAATCTTTTAATTCAAATATGGCTTCAATCTCTACAGCAACATTTCCTGGAAGAGAACCCATGCCAACTGCACTTCTTGCCCCCACACCATTGTCTTCGCCAAACACATCCCGGAACAAAACACTGCAACCATTGATGATTATAGGGTGGTTGGTATAATCTGGCGTTGCATTTACCATTCCTAAAATTTTAACCACCCGATCAATTTTATCTAATGATCCAATTGATTCTTTAATACCTGCCAGCATAGCCAGGCCGCATTGCCGGGCCGCTTCGATCCCTCTTTCATCACTACAATCATCCCCTAATTTGCCGGTAATGGGTGTGCCGTCATTATTCACGGAAATGCTTCCTGATGAAAAAAGGAGATGTCCTGATTGTACACAACGCTTATAAATTCCTTTTGAAACCGGTAATTGCGGCAATGAATATCCCAGTTCGGCAATTCTGTTTTCGATTATACTGCTCATAATTATAGATTTATTTTTAATTCAAATATATTGAACCTAAGCATAACTTGCTATTGAATGTTATTTGAAACCGTAACTAGATATATAATGCCTTCAGGGTTCAAAAAAAAATCAACTAATTTTCTATAATGATTTTATCCCTTTGGGATTAGAATTGTAAATTTATAGTATACCTTTTTAATTTAAATATTTCTATCCAGTTCCAACCAACATTTTTCTATTTCTAATTACCTTTCTTTACAATGCTTTTAAATTATATAGAATGAAATTTTATCGTCAACTAGTGGTTCTTATCTTCTTACTGCCTTCTGCTTTATATGCCCAAACAGACAGTACCGACATCATTATAAAAAAATTGATGGATCAACAAAAAATTACCGGCCTGTCTATAGCTATTGTAAAAGAAGGAAAACCGGTATTTAATAAAGGTTTTGGCCTGGCAAATGCAGAACACCAGGTGGCTGCCAATAGTGAAACAGTATTTCGTTTAGGATCTATCAGTAAACAATTCTTCACGGCTGCTATAATGAAATTACAGGAAGATGGTAAGTTAACTATCGACGATTATGTTCATACATTTTTTCCGGATGCCCCTGAAATATGGAGACCTATACAAATAAAACATCTGATGTCTCATTCCTCGGGTATAAAAAGAGAATCGCCTGCTTATGATAATTTCAAAATGAAAACAGATCTGGAAATAATCAAGGCCGCCTATCCCCTGGCAATGGATTTTAAAACAGGAGAAAAATATCAGTATTGTAATGTCGGTTATTATATGCTGGCCCAAATCATAACGCAGGTAAGCGGAAAGCCCTGGGGTAAATATATTCATGAAAAACTTTTTGTTCCGGCTGGTATGATGAATACGTATTTAACAGAATTTGAAACAATTATTCCTAACAGGGCTAGCGGTTATTACTATAAAAACGATACCCTTATGAACGCCACCTCTATGTTTGCCATCAGGCCCAGTGGTGGTTTTTTATCTACTACAACAGATATGATAAAATGGGATAATATTATAACAGATAAAAAACTAATCCTAAAAAAAGAAAGCTGGGAAAAACTATGGAAACCGTTTATTAAAACCTCCACTAAGCCGGAATCAAAATCCTATTATGGTTTTGGCTGGGGAATAGATGAGGTGTCCGGACACCAAATCATTTCACATGGTGGTGCCAATATGGGTTTCAGAACGCATTATTCCCGGTTTATAAATGATGGATTATCGATTATTATTTTAACCAATGAGGATGAAGCTGTGCCGGCAGTAATTGTAAACACTTTGGCAGCTTATTATTTGAGAAAATAAGTTTTCCAAATTCACACAGTAAAAGGAAATGTGGGAAATTAAATGGACAGATTGATGATTTTTAAAAAGGAAGGATCAACACTCGTTTACTCATTATTTGCCGGGAGGAATCGCTGATGGAATATTTGGAAAACCGATGTATAAATTCTTTAAATTGTAAGACCGTCTGGCAGTAGCCGGACGGTCTTTGTTTTATTCGTACTAACAAATTTTGAGAAACCTTTAAGGCTTCCAGCTATTTTCTGTTGATTTTTTCCCGATCAACTGATCAATATCACCTACATTTTTTTTAATAAACTCTTTACCTTTTACTTTTAGATCATTTTTTTGTTCAGGAGTCATTTTAGAATATTTATATATCCCATATCCTGCAGCAGCTGCAATTAATAATTTAAGCGGATTCATAATTAAAATAATTTTATTGTTAGAGATGCTAATAGTAATTTAAAAACCATGCCAGAATCCTCTTTTATATACCAAAACAACTAATTTTTCTTACCTTAACGATATGAAATATTTATTTACGATTTTACTCGTAGCTCTGAATTCGGTAGTATGGTGTCAGACGCCGTCGGCTGAATATTATGATTTGCTGGTAATTAATGGAAAAATTATAGATGGTACTGGCAATGGTTGGTATTATGGCACTCTTGCTGTTAAAGATGGTAAGATCATTAAGATTGGGAGAGACATAAATCCCACTGCTAAAAAAACAATTGATGCCAAAGGTCTTATCGTGGCTCCCGGTTTTATAGATGTGCATACACATCTTGAAGATGATGAAGCTAAAGATCCGAATGCTACCAGTTTTATTCTGGACGGCGTTACTACCTGTGTAACCGGTAACTGCGGTTCTTCAAACGTTAACGTAAAAAAATATTTAAGCTGGATTGATTC
Organism: Chitinophagaceae bacterium; assembly: GCA_039927535.1. GTDB lineage: Bacteria > Bacteroidota > Bacteroidia > Chitinophagales > Chitinophagaceae > JJ008. The sequence continues at coordinate 20,407 of JBDSUW010000188.1, forward strand.
ATTAAAACTTTCTATTAATGTAGCTACGCTGATTGGACATAATGATGTTCGTAAAGCTGTAATGGGCAGAGCCAACCGGGATGCAACACCTGATGAAATGAAAAGAATGGAAGCAATTGTTGATAAAGCCATGCAAGATGGTGCTGTTGGAATGTCGACCGGATTAATTTATATACCGGGAACTTATACTAAAACACCAGAGATCGTTGATCTGGCAAAAATAGTTTCAAAATATCATGGTGTATATGCAAGCCATATGCGGGATGAAGGCGATAGTGTAACACAAGCCATTGAAGAAGCCATAACAATTGGAAGAGAAGCCAAACTACCTGTGGAGATTTCTCACTTCAAATTAAGTGGCCAGCATAACTGGGGTAGAAGTAAAGAAACAGTTCCCATGATAGAAGCTGCGAGAAGAGAAGGTATTGATGTTACAATAGATCAATATCCATATACCGCCAGCAGCACTTCTATCAGTACTTTAATTCCTGATGATATTTTGGCTGATGGACAGGATTCTATCAAAGCAAGATTACAACGTCCTGATCTGAAAAAATATGTTATCAATTCGATGCTGGCAAGATTGAAAAAAAGAAAACTGAAGCATTTTGGTTATGCAGTTGTTGCTAATTTTTCTCCTGATACTTCTTATAATGGTAAAAGTATTGAAGAAATTAATTTAATGAAAGGAAGAAAGCATAAAGCGAAAGAAGAAGCATTAACCGTTATAGACATCATGATGGCTGGTGGAGCCAGTGCTGTTTTTCATGGTATGGGTGATGAAGATGTAAAACGCATCATGCAATATCCGTTCAACATGTTTGCCAGCGATGCAAGTATACGAGTGATGAATGCCGGTATGCCGCATCCAAGAGGATATGGAACCAATGCAAGAGTGCTGGGAAAATATGTAAGGGAAGAAAAAGTAATTACATTAGAAGAAGCTATTCGCCGTATGACTTCGCTTCCCGCACAGAAGTTTCAATTAACAGACCGTGGACTTTTAAAAGAAGGTATGGCTGCCGATATCGTAATCTTTGATGAAAAAGAAGTGAAGGATATGGCTACTTTTGAAAAGCCACATGCCTATTCCAAAGGTTTTCACTATGTAATTGTAAACGGTGTTATTACAGCCGAAAACGAAAAACATCTTGGTGTAAGAGCTGGCAAAGCTTTATACCATACTGGGAAATAGTGTTTTCCCTTTAATTATTTGTAAAATCCCCGAATCTGGTTATTACACAAATGGGTAATACCTGTTGTTGCAACGTATCAATATCTTTATACTTCATATATCCATTTAAAAAATCAACCATGAGACACTTATTAATTACGTTAACAACAGCCCTATTTTCTTTTGGCCTGGTTATTACTACCCATGCGCAATTGAAAGACGGCGAAATTGTAAAAATCAAAAATGTAAATGCGGGTAAATATGTGGTGCCTAAAGATGTAAGTACGGCTCCCAATTCACAAATGGTTATTAATACCGGAAGAAATGATGCTTGGTTTACATGGAAAGTAATTGCGGAACCGGGGGGTTATTATCGGTTTCAGAATATGCACACAAACATGTTTCTTGGTACAATCGGCTCGAGTAGGGAACAAAATGGTTTTATATGCCAGAAGTATGCTGCAAGAACCAATGCAGACGTACTTTGGAAATTGGTAAATACAGCAACCGGATTCAAATTAAAAAATAAAAATTCCAGCCTGTTTGCTGCTGTAGAAGGTGGCAGTAAAAATAATAATGCAATAATGATCCAATGGAGTGATAATGCACAGCCGGATATTATCTGGCAGTTTGAAACCGCTGGAAGTGGTAATTCAACTGCAGGCGGGAAAAAAGTTTTGTTTGATGTGGTACTTAATTATCTCGCAGTGTCTGAAGCCACCCGTAATAAAATTGATAATGGAGATTGTAAAAGAATATTCGGTCAGGTAAGTACAGAGCTTTGGGAGCTTGATGAAAATAATGAGATGAAAACAAAACTCCGTTCATACAACAATATGCCGGAAATGATTTATAACCAGACAAACTATCAAAGTCCGCCAACTGCCGCTTTAAGTTTTTACCAGGATAATAAAACCGCTTCCGAAAATAATACAATGGGTAAGGTAACCTACAACATTCCTGAAAGCCTTTTAAACGAAAAGAAACTAATGCTGGTAGTAAAAACTTATCTCGGTACCCGCCACAAGGACAATGATTTTGCCTCTTTCGATGCGCTGAAGATGGGCGAACCAATTCAGCATACTTACATCCTTACCAGTTCTGGTAAATTATCAGAAACTATTGAAACTATTACCGATCTGGCCACAACTAACAAAGCTATGAACCTAATAAACTTTGTTATCCCTTTCAGTTCATTTGCGCATGCAGATGATACACATAAACTGTGGGTGAAGTTTAGTACCAAAATAAACTAATCAAATATTTATTTAATAGCTTTAAGCATCCACCGATTGGTGGATGCTTTTTTATTATAGTAAATGATAAACCAAGTTCAAATAAAAGTTTTTAAAATTACACCAGAAATAATTTTATACTTTTAGCAAAACAAAATGCATGCTAATAGGAGCCATTATCGGAGGTATTGTAGGTCTTTTCGTTGTGATCTTTATGTTCAATGCAAAAGAACAGCGATATAAAAAGGTAATGAAAAGTATTACTCAGCCTGTTGAATATTCTGCATTGTATCATTATGCGAGTTTTAAAAGATACAAACAGTCTATGAAGTTCTTTGATTCATATGGTGTATTGTATTTAATTGGCAAGACTGTTTACTATAAAAAAAGTACCGAAGAAACGCCGATGGAATTCAATCTGAATGAATGTGATATTCAAAAAGAAGAAGATTGGCGAATGCTGAAATGGTTTTCCATTACCAGACCTTCCGGAGAAAAATTTTACTTTAACTCGCAAAAGATGGGACTGTTAAAGAATAACAGTGAAGAAACATTGAAAGGTCTTTCAGTAATTCAGGCAAAAAAGAATTCGTAAAATTTATTTTTTTTCTTTTGGTACTTCCCTGATATGATACTCCTGTATCAACGCCGGGTTTTCAGGTGAAAGTGTAAAGTACACTTCCAGTTTTGCATTCTCTCCTTCAATGATAAAAGAACCTCTTAACTGGTTTTCTGCTTTCATATCTTTTACTGACAGATTTTTCCCTGCTTTTGTAAACAATTCCTTTGAATATTTTTTCAATGAATCAATTGGATTATCCGGAAAAAAGTTCTCAGCGAATATTCCACTCTTTTCAGCATCTTTCCAATCGGGCAATATTAACATCAACTCATTCTTTCGTTGCTCCAGTATTCTTGATGCCGGTAATTCTCTTGCCTTTAATCCTGCTATTTTTATAATTGTATCCAGTACTCTTAAATTAACAGTTCCAAAAGGAGAGTATGTTCTGTTGGCAAAAGCAACTACTCCAATTCCATATTCGGGCATTATGCGCCACTGACTTCCAAAACCCGGTAAGCCACCACTGTGAGAAATATAAGTTTTTCCATCACAATCTTTCATCCATCCCAGTCCAAAGCAATAAGCAGTTGTTACCGCACAGGTTCTTCCGTCGGGAAAAGTAAAATTAGGATTAAATCCATTCCACCGCCAGGGATGATGCATTTCCCGTACCGAACTTCTTTTTATTGGTCCATCATCTTTTGCATTGTTAGGCGGCCAGGCTGAAAGGTGCAATGCCATATAATTACCAAACTCATCAATAGAGCTGATCATACTACCCATAGCTCCCCAGCTACCATCTGGAGTGTCATGTAATAATTCTTCTTCATTCCATGTTTCATTCAGCCAACGATAGCCATGTGCTAATTTATCAGGAGCAACATCCGCATATTCATAAGTAGTGTACTTCATCCCTAATGGCTCCAATATATTTTTCTTTATATAATCTTGAAAACGCATACCGGAGACTTTGGAAATTATTTTTCCCTGCAATGCAAATCCAAGATTACTGTATTCATATGCAATACCCGGAGGATTAGAAAAAGTGATTTGCTTACCAATAAATTCCATCAGGTCTTTATCATTGTCGGCCAGTTGCCGGTCGCCCCATGGATTATCTTCTGGAAAACCTGCACTGTGTGACATCAGGTGACGGATGGTGATCACCGGCGCATCTGCTGTTGGATATTTTAGATTTTTTAATTCGGGAATGTATAAATATGCAGGGTCATCAAGGTTTAGTTTTCCTTCATTCCGCAATTTTAAAATAGCCATGCAGGTAAAGCTTTTACTCATCGAAGCAATGCGGAATAAAGAAGAGGTGGTAGCCGGTGTTTTTTTTGCAATATCTGTAAAACCATAACTGTTTTTATAAACAAGTTCGCCATCTACTACTAAACCAAATGAGATAGCGGGAAAATGATTGTCGAGTGCATGTTTTTTATAAATACTATCGATGACCGCATAAGCCAATTTAATTTTCTCTTTCCGGTCTATATCAATAAAGACGGCGGTTTTATATAAACTATCATACTGCACTGCTACTACTGAAACATTTCTTGCTGTTTCTTTACAAGAAAACAATGTGCTGATAAAAACTATGGTCAAAATATTAAGTCTCATATTTATTTATTTGTCTATTTATTATTTCCTAAGGTATTGCAGGAGGATCAATTGTGTTTTTATCTCTGATAAATGGCTGTATTTTCCAATACGTCAAACAACGCCATGCCCATTCCAGCGGACCGAAACGGAAGAATCGTAACCAGATATGACTAAATATAATTTGGAATAAATAGATTCCTGCTACTACATAATATATTTCAATTCGCTGTAGTTTTCCAAACAGGCCAAATCCAATTCCATAAAATATTAAACCACCAAGAAAAGATTGCATCAGGTAATTGGTAAAAGCCATTTGCCCAACGGGTCTGAATAAGTTTACTAACCACCTAAACCAACCTGAAGTAAAAAAGAGCAATATCAACCCAAGAATACCAAGAGCTCTAAATAGTCTTGATATTTGGTAAAACTCAAACTTCACATTTTTGGTATAATTAAACATGTCAAACTTATAATCAATCAGTGGTTGCAAACGGAAATATGATAATGTTAATCCAATTCCTAATCCTCCAATCATTAATGCCCAATAAACTTTTTTAGAAGCTTTTCCGGTTAACACACCATTTTTAAAGAACGCCATACCAAGCATCATAAAAATTAAAATATCCCAAAGCCCATAATACGTGTAATATAATTCTCCTCTCACACTTCGATCGCTCTGATAGTCGTACAACTCCCCATAACTACCCCGCATTGCTTTTAAGCTTTTGTTCATTTTTTTAATCTTCCCTTCCGTACTAGCTTTTTCTTTAAACCCTGTCATATCTCCAAGATCTTCCTTCTGAGCATCCGTAAGTTTTGTTGTTGTTGTATCCATCTTTGCAATCATTTCGCCTTTGTAAATCATTTTACGATCTCTGTAAGCATCTACGTTATCCCTTGTTGTTTGTAATATCAAACAAATAACTGCTCCTATTATCAAAGCCTTCGGTGATAAACGACGAAAAGCAAACATGATCATTCCTATGCAGGCATAATGAAATAAGATGTCCCAAAACCATAGCAACACAAATGCATTGAACAAACCAAAAACCAATAACCATAGTTGGCGGCGGAAAAAATAATCAGCCGGATAAAGACCTACAGTTTTTTTCTCCTGACGGGAAATAAAAAGAATGATGCCGGCACCAAATAGCATTGAGAAAATAGCCCGTTGACTTCCTTCCATAAACCATTCAATAAAGTACCAGGTTTTATAATTTATCGTTCCCCATTCATTTAAAACTGATGGATCTCCATACACAGGATCGGGTAAAGCAAAGCCCGGAATATTCATTAATAAAATTCCAAGAATAGCAACGCCTCTTAAGGCGTCAATAATAACAATGCGTTCTGATTGACTAACAGGTGCAGCCAGGTTGGTTGACATGGTGGGTTGGTTTTGGTTAATGGTAAAAAGGGAGGGAGTAAAAAGCTTGCAATAGGTAGGAACTACAATTTAGAGATAATTATTCATTAAAATTAAAAAAGCAGGCTTTGAAGCAATATGCCCTTATCAACAATATGAGCGGAGTACATTAATATCGGTGACTAAAGAAAAGGTGGTGAATTATTGATGTTTAATAAGTCTAATATTGCGGGACTGCCCCTTCAATCAAAGCACCTTCAGCTCCATTCACTGCTTTATATTTTGCCATAAACTTTAGAGCCGTCAAATTTGAGCCCCAGCAAAATTCTATTCTCGGTAAAGTGACAATATTGCCATTACTATTTTGTGCAGTAATTGAATTACTGTTAAACCCTCCACTTGCATTACCTTCAAAAATTCCGTCACCATCATTATCCCAAACTATTTTCCAAAGTATACTTCCTGCTGTTGGCGCTGTAGTGCCTTGAAAACTAAAATTCATATCATAAGAGCAACTTTTATAATAGGGACAAATACTCCCAGTATTGGCAAGATTATAATATGAAAACCCAGATAATATATCTAAAGATATGTTAGCGGAAAAAGTAAGAGGCGATCCGGTGACATTGGTGCCATTTGATTTTTTTACGGTGGCCACAACAGATTGTGTACCACTTGCTCCCATCTTCCAACTGTTAGAAGCTTGTCCGTTTGAACCAGTAGCACCAGTTGTAGTAGTCAATTGTCCTCCACCTGCACTCACAGTCCATGACACCGTTACACCAGACATGGCATTACCATTAATATCTTTTACTACAACAACCAGTGCATTAGGCAATGTAGAGTTAGCGACTCCTGCCTGATTGTTACCAGATACAATTGACACAGACTCTGGCTCTGTTCCTATTAAGGTGCAAGGAATATTTTTTGTAAACTCTCTTCCATCCAGGCTTCTGCGATATGCCATTTGTATGTCAAAATCAATATCAACATTTACAGAGGAAGATATCTTAATCATTTTTGTAGTTCCTGAAAAGGAAGTGGTATAACTAATTCTGCTATCACTAACTCCTTTTACAATTATTTGTTCGCCTTCAATAGGCAATACCATGTTGCCTTGGGGAAGTGCTCCTATTTTACTGGCATAACTTGGATAGGAGCCTTTTAATTTTGTTGTTTTTGTTGTTGCCTTCGTATACATATTTTCCACTGCTCGGTCTTTATTGGTAAAAATCTGCTCTGTAGAAAATGCGGAATTAATATCCGGAGCAATTCCTGCATCACTGTTAATTAGGTTCCTGAATTTTATTTCCATATTCAGTGTTCTCTCCTGGTTATTTGTAAAACCAGTTCTTTGCGCATAGGTTTCTGTAATTTCTTCTGCTACCCCTTTTAATCTTCCTACTTCTTCAGCCCGTCTAATGGCCACTTCTCTTGTTACGATAAAGGTGGTAAAGAGACCCAAAAAGATTAAACCCGATATTGGATTTGGCAATGAAATAAAAGCATAACCACTTGTTATTAATAATGGAATTGTACCTAAGCATATGCTCTGAACAGTAACATAGGTTTTTGCAATTGCAACTAGCTTATCTCCGGTATCGGGGGTTCGGGCAAAATATCCGGGTGGTAGTTGCTCAAAAGAATATTGAGCAGGATTCAGTATGTTTCGTTGTAACACATATGCCAGTAATTCTTTGTCGCTGGTAGAAAGACTGCTGTACATTACGTCCCATTCTTCTTTTACCTGGCTAAGAATCGCAGCACTTTGAGTGGAAGGCTGAAAATTACTGCCCGGTACTACTTTCATTACTGAGTCAATACTTTGATCTCGTTTTGAAACATATTCATTAATAACTATCTGAGGATCTGAAATTGGAGTGTAATTTTTAATAGTAATATTTAATACATTGGAATTCGCCAGAGATGAAATTGAAAGTGTTGCTGCGCCGGCAGACATAACAGGAACAATGAAAACATAGGCAGAATCACCTGTTGCATAACCTTTAACCGTTCTACTGTTAAGCATTATATTAACCTCTGGTGAAGTCGATCGCTGGTTTAATTTAACCACAACCGCATCTCCCGGCAATGCATCTGCAATGTCAAGCGACAAAGTTACTTTTGGTGCAGGCGGTGTAGTGGGTTGTTTCTCTTCTTTACTACATCCAATAAACACTAACAGACAGTAGAATAAAATAAGTTTTCTCATTTCGGGTAGTTTTATGTTTTCTTATTGTTTTATAAATTGTTTTCGAAATTCATCGTTTCTCTCATTATCTCCAACTAAAACTTCCTTTGGTTATTAAGCATATATCAATTAACCGAGAATTGCTATGAACTGATGCAGAAAGCTGGATTTTACAGCATCGAAGCTAACGCTGCTGCACATTATAAAAAATACCTACTGGTAGGTATTTTTTTAGAATTTACATTAAACTGAAGGCAGATTATGCAACTAACCCCTACAGATATCTAATTATAACAAAGGATGCTTTTTACAATAATTGATTTTCCCGGGCAAAATTCATAAGTCCCGCCACATTGTTCAATTCGAGTTTGCGTAAGATATTTCTACGGTGTGTATTTATAGTAAGTTCACTTAAAAAAAGTTCAGCTGCTATTTGCTTAGTACTCTTTTCCTGGCAAACCATACGGATGATTTGCACTTCCCTTTTTGTAAGCTGGTATTTTTTTAAAAATTCATCAAAGAAATAAGAATCATCGGAAATTGATTTTAATTCATCGGAAGCAGGATAGCTAACTCCACCGGCTAAAATAGTTTTCACCGCTTCTTTTAATTCTGCAGCAGATGAATTTTTTATTAAATATCCTTCCGCTTTCATTTTCCTTACTTCTTCTACCAGTTCGGGCTGAATATAATTAGTAAGGACTAGTACTTTTGTTTCGGTAAAATCTGCTTTTATTTTTTGCAGGCATTGCAGGCCATCATAGCCGGGCATGTTGAGATCCAATATTACCAGTTGCGGTTTTTGCTTTGCCACCACATCCATCAGTTCAATTCCATTGAGAGCTGTTGCTACAATTTCAAGGTCGGGTTCTTCTTTAAGTATGCTAAGAATACCTTCTAATAAAAATTGATGATCATCTGCCAGTACTACTTTACTACACTTCATTTGAGTATCGGTATTTCTATCGTCACAATCAGGCCTTGGGGCACATTTTTATCCAATGCTATTGATCCGGAAAAATAGTCAATTTTTGAATAGATACCAGACATTCCAAGGCTCTGTGCTTTTTTCATCTCTTCATCAGCAATTCCCATTCCATTATCTTCTGCCATTAGTGTAAAGGCGTTGTCATGTTCCGTTACCTGCAATAAGGCATTTTTTGCTCCGGAATGCTTAACAATATTATTCAGTAATTCATACGTTATGCTATACAAAACGGTGTAGTAGTTGTTATAGTGGGGATTATATTTCTCAAATCCAAGTACCAGTAGTTTAATGTTAATTTTTCCAGAAGCGTTGAAAATGTCAATTACTTTTTCCAGCACTGTTTTAAATCCTACCTGTTTTAGCATTACCGGACTTAATGCATGGCTAAGGTTTCTCACCATATCTGATACAGTGGTTACCGCTTCTTCTGTTTTTTCAAGATGATTAATTGCTTTATCATTTACAATCAATCCTTTTTCTCGCAGCGAAGAAAGATTCAATTTAGCTGCTGATAATAATGAGCCAGCCACATCATGCAATTGATTAGCTATTTGGCTACGTTCTGCTTCCTGCACTTCCATTAATATTCTGGTATTTTCTATTTGCCTTTTATTTGCTTCTATCAGTAATTTTTCTTCGTTAAGCCGGTATTGATTAAAACGATATACAAGTCCTGCTGTAAGAATGATTGCTTCCAGCGTATAGCCAAACGCCAATCCATAATGACTAAGGAAGTTACTAAACCGGTTGAAACCACCTAACGAAAATGAAGTTTGCAGTATAGCAGTAATCAACAGAACAATAACGGCTGCCAGGTAAAACATAGCCAGCCGGTTACCTTTTATAGAAGCAATAGTTAGTATAACCAATATCACAACAGCATATACCAGCGAATTAAGTGGAACAAAATATTGAATGTATAACCACCATTTACTCTGGTAACCATTTTCATTAAATAAAAGAATACTGACGATGCAGCCAAGCAATACAATATTCATGACTGTTATAAACCGCAGCAGCTTTTTATTTTTTATTCCGCCGATATAATGCTTCAGGAATAACATGGAAAAAATAAGTGGCGCAATGGCAAACACCGGCCGGGCTTTACTGGCAAACCAGGGTTGGTTGGGCCACAGGTATTCAAACCCATACCCAGCATTGGCTAATACCCACAACCATCCCGCACTGATGTATAAAATATACCAGATATATAATTTATCCCTTGAAATAAGAAAGAGATAAATACCAAAAATGACCAGCAACGCAATCATGCCGGTAAATAAGGACATAATTGTTTTGGTTTTCGCTTCTGCAGTTAATGCTTCAATTCTTGAAATCAACCGAAAGGATAATTGTAATGACTCATTTGATTTATCAATGCGGGCCAGGTAAATTCCTTCTTTTGTAATGGGAAAATAAAAGCCTGTTGCATTAACGGGGCGTTGCCTAAAAGGAAAGTAATCGCCGGTTAGCCATTGTTGTCTTATAGAACTATCGGTGGCAAAAAAGAAATTAATAATATTAATATGATGATGCCCGATAAATAATAATAAAGAATCGGCAGGACGGTTATACTCATTCGTGTAAGCAAGCCAGAATACAGATCGAGTAAACCCTTTGTTCAACGTTGTTGTTGCTGTTTGTGTAAACTTTCCTTGCTTAAAAAACTGCAATGCTGCTTCTCCGGTTAGTTGTTTAGCACTGTCTTCGTATAGATAAAATGTTTCATTTGAAGATTCCTGCGCATTTAAGGGCTGAGGTATAAAGAAATGAAGTAAGAGAAAAAAAAGAAAAATCCTTTTTAATTGCAACATAATAAGCCAAGGTAATCAGAAAATGAGTGGCGAGTTTTTTTTGGCTGGCTTTTTTCAAAAAAATACCTACTGGTAGGTATTGCTGGTGACGATCTTATTAAAGATTTTTGACAGCAACCATAACGCCGATCAATACATCCTGATGTGGTAATAAAATTCAGCATTGATTCAAAACAACAAAAGCTTGTATTTAGTTTGTGGAGGCTAATTTGGTTAGATTCGAAGGTTTTGGAATTATTGATTTTTGACAACAACAGCCAACGTTTTGTTTACTACGGAACAAGGCGGTTGAGTATCCATAAAAGAACTTTTTTGGTTTATATTTTAAAAAACAAACATGTATAAAAGTCTATTATTTGCATTTTTTCTCCTGTTTCAAACCTCCATTTTTTCTCAAGGACTTTTTAAAGGAGATAAAAGTGAGCTGGATTTAGTAACAAAACTTGGAAAAATTCCTTCAATTACTGTACTTGACAAAACTGGTAAAAAATTTCAACTTGAAAAGTATTTAGAGGCCAATAAACGCCACAAAGACAAGCCATTTCTGTTGGTAATTTGGGGAATAGGTGAGCCGAATGGAGTTAAATCGCTGGCTGAATTATCCAAAAACAATACGGCTGATCAATATAATATTGTCTCCCTTTTTATTGATAGCAAATTGGAAAATGCTGACCGCATGAATCAGTCTGTTGAAAAAGCCAGTACAGAAAAGAGTTGGGATAAATTTCTTTTATTGTCGACCGACTTTGATGAATTGGAAAAAAGTTTTTACATTAAAGAATATCCAAAACATATTTATGCTGCGGGTAATTTGGATGTAATTACTGTTTGTTATGTTCAACCTTATACCGGTGCCGAAGCAATGCTTAGTAATATCCAGGCTGGATTGAAAAAAGGAGAAGGCATATGGTTGACTGAAGAAGGTACATTTAGTAAAAAAGATGATGCGAAAGCAAAATTTTATAACCAATACAAAGTAGATGGTGATAAAATCTTTTTTACCAGCAACTCAAAAAGTAAATCACTTCAAACCATTACCTACCTTAAAAAAGGCGAAGAATATTTGTATAACGGCGAGTTGCTAACTCAAACCGAAACAGGGCAGAAAACTGGTACTGGCAGGTTTAAAGAAGGAGTGCCTGTGGAGTCCTACAATACATGGTATGCTGATGGGAAAAAACTATTTGAATATCCTGTTAATGGAACAGCAAAAGGTTATGATAAAATGGGAAAAATAAGTTTTGAAGGTCAGATTGTCAACGGACTAGGCAATGGAATTTCTACATACTATGAAAATGAAAAGAAAACTTCCGTTTACAATTATAAAGCTGGTGTGCTTTCTGGAATACAAAAAAAATTCTGGGGTAATGGTGAGGTGACTGAATGGTTTGAATCTCCTGATTACGAATCGGGCTGGTATATAAAGGATGGTTTACAAAGGATTAAAAAAAATGATAAGTGGGGTTTTGCAGACAGAACAGGAAAAATTATAATCCCTATTAAATATAATTCTGTAAACGATTTTAGCGAAGGAAGAGCTAGATTAAAATTAAATGGTTTGTATGGATTTGTAGATAATACGGGGGCAATTATAATCCCTATCAAATATAGTAATGCAGGCGATTTTAGCGAAGGCAAAGCCAGCGTAGAATTAAATGATTTATATGGGTATTTAGACAAGACCGGGAAAGTTGTTATACCATTTAAATATTCTTATGCTGACGAATTCAAAGACGGGGTTGCTAGTGTAATTCTAGACGGGGAGAGTTTTAATATTGATAATAGAGGTATTCGTCAAAAAGACGAAGACGAAGAAGAGAAGCAATACGATCAGATGTTTTTTTCGAAAGATGGATTACGAAAAGTAAAATTAAATAACAAGTATGGCTTTATAGATGAAGATGGAAATGAGATAACCGAGATAGAATATGATGATGCAGGGGATTTTTATGAAGGAATGGCGGCAGTAAAAAAAGATGGCAAAATGGGTTTTATTAATAAAGTCGGAAAAATTGTTATCCCTTTAATGTATGATTATGCTGAATACTTTTCTGAAGGCCTGGCATATGTTGTTACAGCAACTGACAAATATAGTAATTCTGTCTTTTTTATTGATAAAACCAATACAAAAGTGATTTCGTTAAAAAGTTATAGTGATTATGCAAGGCAATTTCACGAAGGTTTGCTTGCGGTTAAAAATAACGATGGTTGGGGTTATTTAGATAAATCTGGAAAGATTGCCATCAAAAACCAGTATAGTGCTATTGCCAAAAATTTCGATAACGGTTATGCAACCGTGGGAATATGGAATGGTGGAATGGGCGCTTATTACGGAATAATTGATAAAAACGGAACCGAGATTCTTCCTGTGAAATATTCAGAGATAAGGGATGGGTTTGAAGACGGGATCTTCTGCATACAATATATTAACAAGGACTCTGTCAAATTTAAGTACGGTGCGATGGATAAATCTGGAAAAATCATCATCCCTTTCATATATGATGATACTCGCCACATTGGGAATGGCTTAATTATGATAAGGAAGAACGGCAAATATGGCGCTGTCAATTATTCGAACAAAATTGTAATCCCAGTTAATTATGACTTCGTCGGCCATTTTTCTGAAGGTCTTTTTCATATACAAATCAATAAAAAATGGGGGTATATAAACTCCAATGGGGACATAATAATTTCTCCTAAATATGATCGGGCATGGGGATTTGAAAACGGGGAAGCATGGGTAGAATATGAAGGAAAACATTTTTATATTAATAAAAAGGGTGAAAAAGTTGATTGACACAATGATTTTGAGAGAGAGCTGGCCGCAGTATTAATAAATGATAACTGGAAAATGATAAATAAGGGAAGTGCAAGATTAATATTTAAGTGTGTCTATATGTTTTCATAGCTCTCACCTCGAATATCTTTTTGGCGATGGAAAGAATTTTGAAAAATTAAGAAGGCACTTCTGCATTTACAATCATTATTAAAAGCAGAAGACGATCCTTTTGGAAACTAAATATTTAAAAAGGTCATTAGCTAGTTTTCAATCCTTTTCTTTAAGATATAAAAGAAAGCAACTAAATCTATTTTGTAATTACTGAGAAAAATAACATGCAAAAAACACCCATCCTCCTCAGCTTTTCGCCGTTGTGTCTTGTGTGTGGGTAATGTGTGGCAGGCAATAGACCAACGGCACCGCGGTTAGGAAACTCCTTAAATTAATATTTGCATTACTGATTGCGAGAAGGGATTCATCAAATTCGAAATGTTTCATTTGAAGATTCCTGCGCATTTAAGGGCTGAGGTATAAAGAAATGAAGTAAGAGAAAAAAAAGGGAAATCCGTTTTAATTGCAATATAATAAGCCAAGATAATTAGAAAATGAGTGGCGAGTTTTTTTTGACTGAATTTTTTCAAAAAATACCTACTGGTAGGTATTACATGATATAGTCTCATTCAAGAAGGCTGAACTTATCAAAAACAAGAAATAGTCCAGTTGCTCATTTCAGGTCTCAATCATAATCAATTTGCTGCTAAGTGATGCTTAAATTAACTCACTATCCAACAACTCTGTAAAAAACTTATAATTGAAATGGGAGGACATAAACTGGTGGATCTTTTACGTAATAGGAATTTATTTGATTTATTTTCTTTTATAAAAAATAAATTCTCCTCCCTCATCACCTGCATTTTTTAAAGGATTACCAATGGGTGTTTGTTGGCTGCCCGCCGGAACTTTTTCTTTTACATACTGTACTATTTCTGATATGGCAACTTTATCAAATTGGTTTGTTCTGAAAAAATGCAAAAGGTTTTGAGCAAATGGACTGTTTTTTCCCACTACACCATCCGAAACCTCCTCCAGCCTGCCAGATGCTAGTCCCCATCGGGATCGGAATTTTTCAATATTTGATATAAATTTTCTGTTTGCATCTACTTCATCTTCATCTCCTAATTTTAACCCCCGGGAAGTTTCATTGAACAGCGAGCCTGCAAAACAAGCATCACTTACAATTAAGGTGTGTTGCGAATTTATATTTTTAATAATTTTAAGTACATCAGAGTTTGATAGGTAATCTCCAACAGTTTTATCTGCATCTACTGGTATCCAATAGCCTTCATTCAATACATCATCAAAAAAACCATGCCCCGAAAAGTAAACCATAAAATTATCTTTTGGTCCAACCTTTTCAGCATAGCTTCTTAATTTATTATAAATATTATTTCTTGTTGCTTGTGAATCGAGCAACATAGTAACATCTGAAAAAGAAGACCTCTGGTACTAAGACTTTTGCAGCAGTAGTTTTTCCAGCTCCGTTTGGTCCGGCAATGATGAATAATTGAGGCATTAATAATTAATCAATTTTTGCACCGTTTCACCCAACCTCCCCTTCGCCATAAAGTTTTGCTCCAATTCTATATTAAAAGGAATTGGTGTATCGAGAGAAGCACACCGCATCACCGGCGCATCTAATAAACCAAAACAATTTTCTGCAATCCAGGCCGCAATCTCACCACCAATGCCGCCGATCAATGTGTCTTCGTGTAAAATGATAACTCTTCCTGTTCTTTGTACCGCTTCACGGATAGCAAAATAATCAAGCGGTAATAATGTTCGCAAGTCAAGTATATCAATTGAAATTTCAGGATGCTCGGCCGCATAATCTTCTGCCCAATGCACAGCAGCACCATAAGTAATAATGGAAACTTCATCACCATCTCTTACATGTTTTGCTTTACCAATTTCTATTTCATAATATTCGGAAGGCACTTCTCCGGTTACAGAACGATACAATGCTTTGTGTTCAAAAAATAAAACCGGATTGGGATCATTGATGGCTGCAATCATTAATCCTTTTGCATCTATTGGTGTGCTGGGATAAACAACTTTCAATCCCGGCGTTTTTACAAACCATGCTTCATTGCTTTGGCTATGAAAAGGACCAGCACCTACACCGCCGCCTGTTGGCATACGAATTACCACATCTGCATTTTGTCCCCAGCGATAATGAATCTTTGCAAGGTTGTTGATGATCTGATTAAAACCCACTGTTGCAAAATCAGCAAACTGCATTTCCATCATACTCTTAAAGCCTTCCAACGATAAACCTAACGCTGCACCAACAATTGCACTTTCACACAATGGTGTATTCCGTACTCTTGCTTTTCCAAATTCTTCTACAAAGCCTTCTGTTATTTTAAAAGCACCTCCATACTCTGCAATATCCTGTCCCATTAGAATAAGGTTGGGGTGTTTTTGCATGGATTGTTTTAAACCTTCGCTGATAGCATCAACCAATCGGAGTTCTTTTGTTGGAGGTTGGAGGTTGGAGGTTGGCCTTGAGTTGTCAACGACTTGTACCTTGTGCCTTGTGTCTTGTGCCTTTGCAAAGACATCTTCCATCTCCACTTCCGTATCGACCACCATCGGTTTAGAATCATAGCCAACAGCTAATTCGCTTTCTATTTTTTCTTTGAATTCATTTCTGATAGTTGCAATTGCAGTTTCGTTCAGCACACTGTTCTCTATTAAAAACTGTTCGTAGTTTTTAATCGGGTCTTTCATTTCCCAAAGCTTGAACAAATCCTGGGGCACATATTTGGTTCCGCTTGCTTCTTCATGTCCTCTCATGCGAAAGGTCATGCATTCAATTAAATAGGGTTTTTGATTATTGATACAATATTCTCGAACGCCTTTTATTGTATCATACACTTCCAGCAAATTATTGCCATCAATTTTTATCCCTTCTATGCCATAACCCTTGGCTTTATCAACCAAACTGATACAACGATACTGTTCGTTTACTGGTGTGCTTAAACCATAACCATTATTTTCTATAATAAATATAACAGGCAAGTCCCACACAGCCGCAACATTCAATGCTTCATGAAAATCTCCTTCGCTGGTGCCACCATCTCCTGTAAAGGACAATGACACTTTCTGTTCCTTTCTTGATTTATGTGCCAATGCAACGCCATCAGCAATGGCCAACTGCGGACCGAGATGAGATATCATCCCACAGATATGATGTTCCTTATTTCCAAAATGAAAGCTTCTTTCTCTTCCTTTGCTATAACCATCTTGTGCTCCCTGCCATTGTTTAAATAATTTATGCAAGGGCATTTTTCGGGTAGTAAAAACACCGAGATTTCTATGCAGCGGCATTATCCATTCATCCTGCTGCAATGCTAAAGTGGCGCCAACAGCTATAGCCTCTTGCCCGATTCCGCTAAACCATTTGGATATTTTTCCTTGCCGCAGCAACACCAGCATTTTTTCTTCGATCATGCGGGGCCACAACAGGGTGCTATAAAAATTTATAAGTTGGTCGTTGGATAATTCTTTTCTGTCGAAAATCATATTGCAAACCTATTAAATAAACAAATAGCGGTCTCTTTTTATAGTAATACTATTAAAAAAAGAAAAAGAGGCTGTATACCTACAAGAATATTTTCCTCTTATTCTGCGTAAAAATAATATTGCTAATGAAAAAGCAAAAACCGGATTGAAATAATAGGGAAGCTTCCCTGGATTAAGTACCAGAAAAAATTATTATAGAAATCGCAAAAAAGATTCAGGATCATTTCAGTTTATCTGAACCAGGATTTTTTTGTCCCTTTATCTATTTGTTTATCAATTACTGACATAATGAGTGTAAGGAGCACACTAAAAATCAAGCCCCACCAGAATCCGTCAATCTGGAATCCATCCACGAAGCGGCTTGCAAGCAGTACCATTAAGGCATTTATTACAAATAGGAAAAGACCCAGCGTAAGTATGGTTACGGGCAAAGTAAGAATTATCAGAATAGGTTTTGCCAGCACATTTAATACAGCCAGTATCAATGCAAATATGATCGCTGTCATGAATTTATCAACATGAATACCGCTTAATACCTCTGCCAATCCATAAGATACCGCAGCAATTACAAGAATTTTTATTAAAAACTTCATGGTAGATTTTATTTATAAAAATAACTTTCTTTATCAATTAACTGGTTTTTTCTTTTAATAGGAAAAAGCCTGCTAATTCTTTATACAACTACCAACTCATAAAAATCTTCCGGTTGTAAATATTTTTGCGCAAGAGCTTGTAACTCTTCTGCCGATACTGATTTTATCGTTTCTATTGAATCATAGAAATATTTTTCATCAAGATCGTTCAGGATAATATTTTTCCATCGGGCAATGATTTGAAAAGGGCCGTCCATATCGCCGAGAATGCCTCCCATCATATAGTTTCTTACCAGCAATAATTCTTCTGCATCCACCGGTTCGTCACGAAGCAGTTTCATTTCTTTATACACTTCTTCAATTGTTGCTTCGCAAACATCTTTTCCTGCTTCTGTACTAACCATCCAACCCGATTGCTGCACATGATTAAGCAGATAACTATGAATGCCGTAGGTGTATCCTTTATCTTCCCTGATATTGCTCATTAATCTTGATCCAAAAAATCCACCAAACAAAGCATTTAGTATCTGTGCTTTTAAAAAATCAGGATGATGACGATTGGGAAATGGCCTTGCTATTCTTATTGAGCCTTGTGCTCCGTCAGGATCATTAGTAATTCTTACTTTTTTCTCAGTACCCAAAACAGGTGCTGTTTGTTTTTCGACAACACTACCAAAAGGTAGATCACCAAAATAAGTGTTCAGCAGCTGTTCCATATTTTGTGGCAGCTTTCCTGCAACGAATATTATCAATTTCCCTTGCTGATAATATTTTTTATAAAAATCAACTAACTCTTCTCTTTGCAATGCATCAAAATCTTCTGCATTACTGTATTTACCATACGGATGCTGATCGCCGTATAAATAAACATCGATTAATCTACCAGCAACAAAATCACTTTTCTTCAGGCTTACTTTCAACCGCTGCTTCATGTTCTGCTGGTAAATCGACAATTCTTCTTGTGGCAAAATAGAATCAGTAATCAACTCTCTTACTTTTGGAAGTAGGTGCTCAATATGCCTTGTTAGTGAATGCAGCGTAATGGTTGCTGTTTCATTATAACAAGCCCTGTTAATGTAAGAGCCATAATAATCAAATTGTTCATTAATTTGAAATGCTGTCTTATTACTGGTACCATTACGTAACAAAAAATTTGTTGTGGCAGCCACCAGGTTTTTATCTTCCTGCGCATTACCCGCAAAAAATACCCACTCGGTTTGTAATACTTCTTCCGCTCCAGCATCTACGGCATATACCTCTACTCCATTATCCAAAACAAATTTTTGATACGGCTTAAGGTTCAACTTAAAATTTACCGCATCAACTATTGGTGGATTTTTTTTCCTGTCTAATACTATCATTCCGTTTGTTTACTATAATTAATTATCAGATAAGTAATAAATTGTATTGCTATTTTCTTTCTTAAAAATATTTCTGCTTTCATCCAAAATATCCTGTGTGGTAATAGCATTATATTTTTCCAGTTCTGAGTTCATCCAGGCAGCATCGCCCAGCGTTTCATAATAAGCAAGGCTGGTTGCCCTGCTCATCACACTCATGTCTTCAAAAACAATCATACTTTCTGTTTTGTTCTTCACTTTCTGTAACTCAATCTCCATCACAACTTCCTGCTTCATCTGCTCCAGCACATGCTCCACCGCTAGTTCTGCATCTTCCATTTTTACCCCTTTCACCAATTTGCCATCAATGGCAAGCAGACCATTTTCAGTACTGCCAAAGTGAAAACATTGGATATTGCTAAAAAGTTGTTTCTCTTTTACCAAAGTCTGGTACAATCTTGAAGAAGCTCCGCCACCAAGAATATCAGTTAACAAATCAACAATATAATATCTTCTATCCAGTCGGGAAGGCATATGCCATGTTTTATACAATGCATCCAAAGGCACTTTTGCTTTTATCTCTTGTTTTCTTTCTTCATCTTGCACTGGTTCTTGTGGCAGGTTTCTTTTATATTTTTCTCCGGAAGGAATATCGCCAAACCATTTTTCTGCCAGTTCTTTTACTCTTTCAACCGTTACATTTCCTGCTACACACATCACTGCATTTGCAGGACGATAGTGCTTAAAGAAAAACCCTTTTACATCTTGCAGTGTTGCATTTTCAATATGTGATAATTCTTTACCAATCGTCATCCACCGGTAGGGGTGAGTTTTATAGGCCAGTTCCCTCATTTTATGCCACACATCGCCATAAGGCTTGGTGAGATAATTTTCTTTAAACTCTTCGCAAACAACTTTTCGCTGTGTTTCCAAACTTTTTTCATCAAAGGCTAACGACAACATACGATCACTCTCCAGCCAAAAAGCAGTTTCTAAATTATCTGCAGGAAGCTGTATGTAATAATTAGTAAGGTCGTTGGTTGTGTAAGCATTGTTTTCTCCACCAGCCATTTGTAAAGGCTCGTCATAATCGGGTATATTAACCGAACCGCCAAACATCAGGTGCTCAAACAAATGTGCAAAGCCGGTTTTTTCAGGGTCTTCGTCTCTGGCACCAACATCATACATAATATTCAATACAGCCATTGGTGTAGAAAGGTCCTGGTGTACAATAACACGAAGACCATTTGCCAAAGTAAATTTTTCGAATTGTATCATTCTTTAATTTCTATAATTAATAAAAGGTTGGCCCAAAAGCCGTCAAGTCGTCCTTACGAGGAAGGAACAATCTGTACCGATAATTAATCGGAAAACGAAGTAATCTAATAAACAACAAACTCATGTATTCTAAGATTGCTCCAGTCGTTCGCAATGACGATTTTTGGGACAGGCTCAATATACTGTTTATATAACCGGTAAAAATATTGGAAAATATTCTGTTAGCAAGAAACTAAATCAGATAATACTCAGCACCTTAAAATCCAGTTCCATAATTACTCCATTGCGGCGAAAAATTACTTTTACTTTTTCATTTGGAACCTGTAATGCGATTTTATATTGATTCAGGTTTTGCGTAAAGTTTTTATTAATCCCTAAAATGTGGTCGCCTTCTTTTAAGCCTGCGGCTTCGGCCGGCGATCCTTTCGCAATATCCCCCACAATTATCAGTCCTCCCACAAAGTATAACTCAACCCCTGAATAAGAGTAATCAAACAATTCGGTATAATGCCGGTTGGGTGTAATATATATGTCTCCTTTATGGTAATTCAGTATAATATTAAACCGCCGCATAATATCATTACCAATTAAACCGCCCATATAGGGATACGAAGTAACGTTATACTCGTCATCAAAAATAAATACCGGCACTTTTCTAAATCGGTACGGGCCAATTTTTACCTCTTTTATTACTGTTAGCTCCATATCCACTTTACCACCCAGACCTTCTCCTTCTTTTACCCACCTCTTTCTTTTTTTATTCAGCAAACTGCTATCTTCTATAAAATCTCTTGAGAACAACATGCACAAACCGGCGCCAATGTCAAACAAAAAACGAGAGTTTACTATGTTATCATCTTTTATTCTTAATGGCTGAGCTATCAGTTGATTAAAAGTTGGTTTTAATAAATAACCCCCTCTTGGATATCGAATAGTGCCTTTAGTGCAAATTGAAAGCTTCATGCTATCATAATCCAGCTTCACTATATAACGGCTAAGTACTGCAAACCCGATTATACCATCAATTTTTTCCCCATATACTGCCGTAAGAATTGTATAATCATTAATATGAAAATTAAGGCTATCTACTGTAAGACCGGGAAAATGTAACGGCTGATCATAAAGAAAACTTACTTTACGTATTCCGGCGATACCTCTTATTGATCTTTCTGTTGGAGTGGGAACCAATCCAAAATAATCTACAGTAGTTGAGTCCAGTGATATGCCGCTGCTGCCGGTATCCAGAATAAAATTAAGTGTGTCAGGAAAATTGGCAAATTTTGCTCGAAGTATTATGATACCACCCGTAAGTTGTTCAAAAGGAACAGTTGTCAATTCTCTCGATGGCGGATCAATAAATTCTTCCTGCGCTCCAACCGAAGAAGTGGAAAACATTACTATTAAAGTAACCAACAAAACATAAAACAATTTTTTACACATGGTGGTAATCTTCTTGTATGACAACCAATCAGTCCAAAACGATGCAGTTAAGACAACGGTCTTTCTGGCAACAGATAAATTTACTTCAGGAATCAGGTGTTTTAAAACCGTTCAACACATATTCTGCAATACAAGTGTAAATTTGCGGTATGGAATTAAACGACCTATTTGATAAGGCTCTCGGACTGGGTTTTCTAACATTGGAAGAAGGTGTTGAACTTTATCATCATGCCCCATTAGCTGACCTGATGTTTACAGCTGATGAATTAAGAAAAAAACAAGTGCCGCATGGAAAAGTTACCTGGCAGATAGACCGAAATGTAAACACAACCAATGTATGTATCGCCAATTGTAAGTTTTGTAACTTCTATCGTATTCCCGGTCATGCAGAAGCATACATTACCGACATGCCTGTTTACAGAAAGAAGATTGAAGAAACATTGAAATGGGGCGGCGATCAGTTATTGCTACAAGGCGGGCATCATCCGGATTTAGGATTGCAATATTATATTGACACATTCAGTCAAATAAAGGCAGAATTCCCACAAATAAAACTACATACGCTTGGCCCACCGGAAATAGCACATATAACCAAGCTTGAAAAAAGCTCTCACCGGGAAGTGCTGATGGCTTTGAAAGAAGCAGGCATGGAC
>JBDSUW010000189.1:0-20770 GCA_039927535.1 Chitinophagaceae bacterium
CCTGTTTATATAGAGTTCGATAAATTATACCGCCAAAGTGATGAACGTTTTATCAATGTACTCAACCAAGTTCGTAACAATGAGCTGGATGAAGATGGGATGTCAATTTTAGAAAGTCGTTTTCAGCCAACTTTCCGCCGTAGTAAAAAAGATGGCTACATCATTCTTACCACACATAATAATAAGGCCAACAGTATTAATATAGAAGAACTGGCCGATATTAACAGTAAAATGTATTCTTATGAGGCGAAAGTGGTGGAAGAGTTTTCAGAAAGAGCTTTTCCGGCTGATGAATTATTGCAATTAAAAGAAGGTGCTCAGGTTATGTTCATACGGAATGACTCCGCCGAAAACGGAAAGCGGTACTTTAATGGAAAAATCGGGACAGTAGCCAGGTTAGATAATGAAAAGATTTTTGTTCAGTGTCAGGATGAGCCATACGAAATAGAAGTACAAAAAGAAAAATGGGAAAACATCCGCTACACATTAAATAAAACAACCCGAAAACTTGATTCCGATGTGTTGGGTTCGTTTACGCAATTTCCGTTGCGGCTGGCATGGGCCATCACCATTCATAAAAGCCAGGGATTAACATTTGAAAAAGCAATCATTGATGCTGGCGAAGCCTTTGCAGCAGGACAGGTATATGTTGCATTAAGCCGTTGTACTAATCTGGAAGGAATGATTTTGCAAAGCCGCATACAACAAAGTCGACTTTTTAGCGATAGAAGAATAGTAGAGTTTTCACAACGCAGTGCCACAAGCGGACAACTGGAACAGGAGTTAGCCATTGCAAAAAAACTTTATCAGCAGGCAATGCTGATAGCAACTTTTGATTTTTCATTGTCAATCGCCACATGCAAAGAATTAATGGAATACCTGGTAGAGCATTCCACTTCTTTTAATGCAGAAGCTATACCGTGGGCAGAAGCGTTGCTTTCAAAACTGGGTGTGCAACAGGAAACGGCAAGTAAATTTCAGGCGCAACTACAATGGTTGTTCCAGCAGGAGGAATCAACAGAAGAAAACAAACCTTTGCAGGAAAGAATAATCGCAGCAGCCAAATACTTTATTGCAGAATTGAATTCGCTGATACAATATATTACCCAATCTTCCGCTGTTACCGACAGCCGCCTGAATGCAAAAGAATACAATGAAGCCTTACGGGAAATTTTTGCACAATTCTCTATGAAGAAATTTATGCTCGAAGGTTTCAGCAATCGTTTTGATATGGAAGCCTTTCATCGCCGCAAGCAAAAATTTGTATTGGCCTCCTTTACTGTAAATGCTTATGCAGGTGCTGCACAAAAAAGAGCAGATACACCACACCCTGTTTTACATCAGCAATTAAGAAGAATCAGAGAAACGATTTGTGCTAAGAAAGACTTACCCATTTATATTGTTGCTGGCAGCAATACAATTGATGAAATGGCCCGTTATCTTCCGCAATCATTATCAGAACTTAAAAAGATCAGCGGCTTTGGTGATATAAAGATTGAACAATACGGCCAGCAGTTTCTAGATGTGATTTTACAATACACCGAAGAAAATAATCTTAGTTCTTTGATCCACGAAAAAACGCCGAAAAGAGAACGAAAAGAAAAAAGCAATACGTCAAAAAAGAAAGGTAGCACTTACGAGGAAACCTTTAATCTTTATAAAGAAGGAAAATCAATAAGCGAAATTGCAGCAGCAAGATCGCTGACTTACGGAACTATTGAAACGCATTTATCAAAATATGTAAGCAGCGGCAATATAAAAGTAACAGCGTTGATCAGTGATGAAAAAATCTCAGTAATTGAATCAGCCTTAAAAGATTTTGATGGAAAGTCAATAACTCCCGTTAAACAACAGGTTGGCAGTGACATAAGTTTTGGAGAAATTCGACTGGTAATGGCCAGTCTTGGTATCAAACAAGAAAGGTTATCAGACTGACATCAACGTTTCTGAATCCTTTCGGTTTTCCAGGCAATTGAAAACCTTCCTTCCATACAAATTCATTGGGATTCTTTATAACACTCTATAGTTTTCCTTGCCACTTTCAAACAGATCTTGGTGGAAAATCCCAGTTTCATAGTCCACATTATTTATTAATTATTCACATTTAACGATTATGAACTTGTTACATTAAACAATATATATATCTTTCTATCTGAATTCTTACTAACCTTTTATGGATACACTTACTGCCCCTGCTTATCGTGTTATAAGCAATCATGATTTTGCCGAAAGAAGGCAAAAAATTTCTAACGATCAGAATGCATTATTTGCTTTACGCTCCTATCTCCCGGGAGAAGTAATTGCTGATTTTTCTGCAGGAACTATTTCTGCAGAACCAACGTACCTCACTGTACAGGTTGGTAATCGTAAGCATATTACATTGCAACCAGCGTTTTTACAATACATTAATCACAGTTGTGATCCGAATGTTTTTTTCAATACAAGTACGTTGCAACTTGTAGTACTTAAAAACATACAGGAGCAGGATGAGTTAGGTTTCTTCTATCCTTCTGCCGAATGGAAAATGACACAATCCTTCGGGTGTTATTGCGGAAGTCCAAAGTGCATTGGTACAGTAAGAGGAGCTTTCTTTTTATCTCCGGAAATACAAACACAATATCGCTTCACAGATTTTATACAACAACAACTTGCCAAAAAGGCGGCGAGAAGAAAAGTAGCCTAAGTAATGAAGACAGCCGAAGCCACCCGTTTATTAAAGCCATACATCATCTGGGTGCTTGCTCCGCATCTTGAAACGGATGATCCAAACATTCAGCACTATTACGACTTTACTCAAAGCATAAAGGAATACACACAGGTTTTTGATGAACTAAAAACCGAATGGAAATGGCAGCCTGTTACGATGGACAATTTTATGTCTATTATTAGATCAATTACAGAAAGTAAGAATGGTAAAACCCCTTTGATATTAAACCTTTGCGATGGCGATGAGGTGAATGGGTGCCCGGGAGTATCAGTAATAAAAGAATTAGACAAACATGGCTTAATCTATACTGGCTCCGATGTCCATTTCTATAATATTACCACATCTAAAGTGCCGATGAAAAAAGCTTTTGACAAAGCCGGGGTAGCAACTGCCAGCTGGAGAGTAATCACTGATAAAAAAGGCTCCACCAAAGGAATTTGTAAAAGAGTAGGCATACCCATCATCATCAAGCCTGCTGTTTCCGGGGGCAGCATGGGTGTTTCGGTAAAGAATGTGGTACACACAGAAGAAGAACTGGCCAACAGAGTTACAGAAATTTATAAAGGCTATCGTGGATGGAATTTATTGGTAGATGGTTTGTTTGTAGAGCAATTCATCACTGGTCCTGAGTTCACCACATTTATTACCGGCTCTGCCGATGATGAAGATAATTGTATTGTGTATGAACCGGTGGAACGAGTTTTTCATGAATCATTACCTGACGGCGAAAAGTTTTTATCATTCGACAGGCTTTGGGAAATATATGAAGACGAAACACCCATGCCTCAGAATGAAAATTTTTACGATTACAAACCGGTTGAGCCAGCATTAATTCCTGCATTAAAAAAATTAAGCCTTGATGCTTATAAATCCTGCGGTGGAAAAGGCTACACAAGAATAGACATCCGCCAAGATGCTGCAACAGGCAAACTATACATGCTTGAAGCAAATGCCCAATGCGGATTAAGTGAAGACGAAGATTACACTTCTATCGGTGCCATACTCAAAGTATCAAATGTTTCCTTTACCGAAGTCATAGCAGAAATAATAAAAGATGCATTAAGAAGAAGTGTTGACAAACCTGTCATTTCAACCAAGATCAGAAAAACAAAAACCACAAAAGCTGTTTCAGTTAAATAACCCAATTTCCTCTTTTAACTTTTTTGCCATAAACAAAAGTTGCGTAGCAACCAACAGTGTTAATCCGTGCAATCTGTGCCCAACCCAATTTTTGCGTAAGCAATTAAATTCGTATTAAATTATTCGAGACAATCGTGGCTAACAAAAGCTCCTCAGCACCATCTGCCTGCCTATAGGCAGGTCTGTGTTAATCCGTGTTCATCTGTGGCCAACCAAAGTTATTTGCGCAAGCAAATTTTTCGTGTCATTTCGTGGCTAAAATCTCAGTTTATTAAATAGCTTCGTAGCTCATGAAAATTTGTGTACTCCAGCCCGACTATTCTACCACCGGCGTAGATTATAAAAACTTCGACCCGCCCCGGGATTTGGCACCTTTGTTACCCAATGATGAAGTACACAATGTCTTTCTCAATAAACTCACTACATATAAACAACTCAAAGATCTCAGCAAACAAGGTTATGATATTTTCGTTAACCTCTGCGAAGGTTATCTTGAATGGGAAATACCAAGTATAGATGTAATCTATACATTGGAATTATTAAACCTTCCCTTCACCGGGCCAACAACGAAACTATACGATCCGCCAAAAGAGTTAATGAAATATTTAGCTTTTTGCGAAGGTGTAAAAACTCCCGGCTATGTTATCATTAATGAATTGAAAGATGTGAATGATGCTGTAAAACATTTATCCTTTCCGCTATTTGTAAAACCCTCAAAGGCTGGTGATAGCTTGGGCGTAGATGAATTATCATTGGTCAATAATAAAATTGAGCTGCAACAAAAATGCATCAGCATCATTGATGAATACGGACCTTTGTTAGTAGAAGAATATATAGCGGGTAGAGAATTTACTGTTTTAGTAGCTGCCAATGTAGATGAGCATTCCTGCACCGTTTTTCGTCCAGTTGAATATTTATTTCCCGAAGGAAGAGAATATAAAACCTATGCATTAAAAACATCCGAACTGCATCCGGATTGTAATGTGCCCTGTACCGACCCAGTATTAGACAAACATCTTCGTATCGCCACTGAAAAGATATTTAAAGGTTTCAATGGCGTTGGATATGGCCGTTTGGATTTTCGAGTGAATGATAATAATGAAATTTTCTTTCTCGAGATCAACTTCACCTGTTCAGTTTTCTATACTGATGGCTACGAAGGTTCGGCTGATTACATCTTAAAACATGATGGTATTGGTAAAATTGGCTTTTTAAAACACATCATTGCTGAAGGTATTGCACGGCAAAAAAGAAAACGGAAACCTTTTGTTATGAAAGGCAATTCCATTGCCGGTTATGGAATTTATGCCAGCAGGGAAATTAAGAAAGGTGAAATGATCTTTAAAGGTGAAGGAAGAGCACAACGCATCATCACCAAACGATTTGTAGATAAAAACTGGAACGAGGATGAGAAAATGCACTTTCGGCGTTATGCATATCCGGTAAGCGATGAGCTATTTATTCTCTGGGATGATGACCCATCTGAATGGGCTCCGCAAAATCACAGTTGCGAACCCAATACCGTTTTTGATGGGTTAAATGTTCTTTCGCTACGAAATATTGCCGTAAATGAGGAATTAACCCTCGATTATGCCCAATTTCTTGATGAAAACATGGAACCCTTTCAGTGTAAATGCGGTACCGTTTCCTGTAGAAGTTTGGTCGCGGGAGAATCAGGAAACTCCTTGACGGTGAGGGAGAAAAAACAAATTATACAAAAATAGAAATTTACCTCCCCATAAACACCATCAATATCTGCACATCACTTGGATTAATGCCAGATATACGGCTGGCCTGTCCCAATGTTCGGGGCTTTATTTTAGTCAGCTTTTCTCTTGCTTCATTCCCAAGCGAAACGATTTTTTTATAGTCAAACGTTTCAGGAATTTCAAGTTCTTCCAATTGCGACATTCTTTGTACCAACTCCTTTTCTTTTTCAATATAAGTTTCGTATTTCACCTGTATTGATGCCTGCTCGATTGTTTCTTTTGAAAATTCGTTAATAGCTTCTTTTAGTTTTGGTAATGCTTCTGCCAAATCATCCAGTTCCACATCTGGACGTAGTAATATTTTTTGTGCTTTTTGTTTCTCAGAAATCGGTGATGAATTTATAGATGTAAAATATTCATTGATCTCTGTAGGTTCCACAGCAAAATCTTTTAATATGGCTTTTATTTTAGCCACGCCGTCTCTCTTGGCAATCACTTTATCCATTCTTTCCTGCGATGCAAGACCTAAGCGATAACTTAATTCTGTCAACCGAAGATCTGCATTATCCTGTCGCAGCAATGTTCTGAATTCTGCTCTGGAAGTAAACATTCTGTATGGCTCATCTGTTCCTTTACTTATCAAATCGTCAATGAGAACACCAATATAAGCTTCGCTTCTTTTCAAAACCACCGGCTCTTGGTTTCTTGCTTTTTGATGCGCATTAATGCCCGCCATCAGTCCCTGGCAAGCTGCTTCTTCATATCCGGTAGTGCCGTTTATCTGTCCGGCAAAAAATAAATTTTGTATCAGCTTTGTTTCTAGTGTATAACGGAGTTGTGTAGGCGGAAAATAATCATACTCGATTGCATATCCCGGCCTGAACATTTTTACTTTCTCAAAACCCACTATATTACGAAGGGCTTCGTATTGAGTGTCTTCTGGTAAAGAGGTTGAAAATCCGTTTACATATATCTCCACCGTATTCCAACCTTCTGGCTCTACAAAAAGCTGATGTCTGTCTCTTTCTGCAAAACGGTTGATCTTATCTTCAATACTCGGGCAGTATCTGGGTCCGGTTCCATCTATTCTTCCGGCAAACATGGGGCTTCTGTCAAACCCCGTCTTTAAGACATCATGAACGGTTTGGTTGGTATAAGTAATCCAGCAACTTCTTTGAGTTGTTGGTTTTTCTGTTTCCAAGAATGAAAAGCCAATCACCTCATCATCTCCCTTCTGCTCCTCCATTTTTGAATAATCAAGGCTACGGCCATCAATTCTTGGCGGTGTTCCGGTCTTTAACCTGTCACTTTCAAAGCCTAGGGATACCAGCTGTTCTGTTATTCCTGTTGCCGCTTTCTCTGCCATTCTTCCCCCACCAAAGTTCTTTTCTCCAATATGCACTATTCCATTAAGGAAAGTACCATTAGTAAGCACCACCGATTTGGCTTTTATCTCATGCCCTAAACCAGTCATTATCCCTTCACATTTGCCATCCTTTACCAATAGCCCTTTTACCATGTCCTGGTAAAAATCTAGGTTCGGAGTCTTTTCAAGCATTTCTCTCCATTTTATATGGAAGAGCATTCGATCGTTCTGGGCTCTTGGACTCCACATGGCGGGACCTTTACTTCTGTTCAACATCCTGAATTGGATTGTAGAAAGATCCGTTACAATACCTGAATAACCGCCCATTGCATCTATTTCCCTCACAATTTGTCCTTTAGCAATACCTCCCATAGCAGGATTACAGCTCATTTGAGCAATAGTCTGCATGTTCATGGTAATCAAAAGGGTTTTGGAACCAAGGTTTGCCGCAGTTGCGGCCGCCTCACATCCAGCATGGCCGGCACCTACTACTATTACATCGTATTGAGGAAACATGTCGGCAAAGGTATCTTCTTATTTGTTTTGCTTCCCTATGTTTTTATAGAAAACAATGTCCTTTTTTACTTCGCTTATACTTCTACCACTATTTAATAATTCAAATTCAAATGCGGAATAACCTTTTATCATTTCCAAATATTCGCTATGATCCCTAATAAATAATTGCTGGACTTCCGTACTAACAAAATCAGACATTTCAATCTCTTCAATTTTGGAAAGCAATTTTGAGCAAATCCTATAATTTGTCTTTTCGAACAATTCTTTAAAATAATTTTTAGCATTTAAAACATCGAGTCGATTGCCCCGGTCTCGATTTGGTTGGAATTTTTCTACTCTTATATTGGTAAAGTTCCAGCACATTTTTAATTCATTCTCATTGGCAAAATCAAAGTAGGTAACAGGAATAATATGGTCAAACTGCCATTTCTTACCAAAGTTGTCCCAGTTCAGATCATTTGTAAATTGATATTCGAACCATTGGCGTAGGTTTTTAATATCTAAACCAAAATAAGGTGCATAGTATGGGCAGGGCGATTCCTCCAAGACATACCTTCTGTAGTTTATTTGCCATTTTCTCTTTTCCCTGAATTTTAATAGAGCGGGGGTAATTTCTTTGGGAGAAGTTTGTTTTTTACGGGGCATAACTAAGTTTTCACAAAGATAATGGTTTCACGGGACACTGTTTCAGGCTGAAACAGTGTCCCGTGAAACCTTAGTTATCATATTTATTTAGATAATGATCCTCTTTTTCACTCATATCAGCCTTTTCCAACTTTGTTTTGTCTTTGTAACCACTTAAATGCAAAGCTCCGTGAAAAATAACACGGAGTAACTCTGATTTGAAAGACACACCCAAGTTTTTGGCATTGTCCCTTACCCTATCCACACTTATATATATTTCGGCTGTTATTTCAGCAGATTCCGAAAGATCGAAAGTTATAATATCGGTGTAGAAGTCGTGTTTAAGAAACTGCTTATTTATTTCAAGCAAAGCTTTGTCTGTACAAAAGATATAGTTTATGGAGGAAAGTCGCTTACCTTCTTTATTAAAGATAGATTCTATAAAACCCTTAAGTCTGGTTCTGCTTTGAAGTGTTAGTTTTACCCCTTGAGAAAAGAAATAAACTTTTGATTTTGAAAGACTCATAATTTCAAATTTCGTAAACAAAAGTAACCCGACAAGAGTAGCTTTGTAGAATAATAGAATAAATGATAGTTAGGCTTTCAGATTTAAAACCAGGACAGGTAGGAATTATAAAAGAGTTCAACAACAATGACTTGTTTTTGAAGTTAATGGAAATGGGATGCTTACCGGGCGAAGAAATTCAAATGGAGCAAATTGCACCTTTAGGCGACCCAATTTCAGTAAACATTGCTGGTTATCATTTAAGCTTAAGAATTAACGAAGCAGAACATATTTTGGTTGAATTAAACAGCTGAATATCAATCTATTATATGACTATTGGCTTATATTTCGGTTCGTTTAACCCTGTTCATGTTGGTCACCTTATTATAGCTAATCATATTCTCAATGAAACGGCTGTCGAAAAAGTCTGGTTCGTTGTATCTCCACAAAATCCATTTAAGTCCGAAGCTGGTTTATTAAACACATACCATCGCCTGCACTTGGTAAAGACTGCCATTGAAAACGATAATCGTATCTCGGCATCTGATATTGAGTTTGGATTACCAAAGCCCTCTTATACAACAAGCACTCTTGCTTACCTAAAAGAAAAACATCCGGAACATGAGTTTTGCATTCTCATGGGAAGCGACAGTTTTCAGAACTTACATAAATGGAAAAATGCAGAAGTTATAATTAATAACTACGACATCTATGTCTACCGTCGCCCAGGCTTTGAAGTAGATAACACAATCAAAGCAAGGCTACATATAATTGATGCACCTTTACTTCAACTTTCGTCTACCCAAATACGTAAGTCGTTAAAGGAAGGAAAATCCATTCGCTACCAAGTTCCTGATTCAGTTAGGGAAGAAATAGAGAAAGGCGGTTACTATAAAAAATAAATTAAAAAATATATCCCAACAGCAGACAGCCTGCCACAATAATCGGGGCTGGTATACGGGTAAATTGTAACAACGAAAAGGTACCCAGCATCGTCAGAATATTAATAAAAGTACTAACCATCTTTTCATCTGAAAAAGAAATGTCTTTCATAATATAAAAAGTAGAGGCGATCATTATTCCAACAACGGCAGCATTAATTCCTTCCAGCGAACGGTATACCGCCGCATATTTCTTCATGTTATTCCAAATTGGAAAGAAAAAAAGTACCAATAAAGCACTGGGTAAAAAAATAGCAATCATGCCTATTATACAACCGAGTACCTGCATCTTATAACCCATATCCTTCAAAGCCATTCCTCCAGTAAAAGATGCAATAGAAAAGACTGGTCCCGGAACAGCTCTCACAATTCCCATACCTGTATACAAACTTTCTTCATTTATTTGAACTGCGTTGGGATTTTTATTTTTTACATTTTCAGGTCGTACACTCCACTGTTCATACATCATAGGAATTAACACCTGACCACCTCCAAACACAAGACTGCCCATACGATAAGTGTTCTCAAACAGATTAATAGGTTTTCGATCCGGCCATTCCTGCTTTCTTGCCATTTCACTAATAAACCCTGCGGCCAGAAAAATAATTCCGAAAAGCCAGAAATTCCACCACTTGATTTTTCTTGGTTTTTGTTCGGTCTGTGGAATACGAATCCTACTGAAATTTGTAGCTATTCCTCCGGCAAGTATTAACGTTGGTATTACCCACGGCTGACCAAAAAGAAAATATGTCGCTACGGCTCCAACAAGCATAATAACCCAAGTAATGAGATTCTTTATAGCAACCGTAAATGTGATAAATGCGGCATAGGCCAAAAAACCCACCGCCATAGGTGCAATAAATTTAAAAATATCTGTTCCTAATTGTCTCTTGTCTATATACTGAAGTAAAAAAGAAAGACCGCCCATAATTATACAAGCAGGTAAAATCCAAACGAGCAGTGTTACTACAGCTAAAGGAACACCTCCTCGCTTATATCCAATTAAAGTAATCGTTTGAGTGGATGATGCTCCTGGAAGTAACTGGCAAAAGGCATTGTACTCCATCAATTCTTCCTTCGTCACATAAGGCTTTTGCTGAACAAATGTTTTCATCATCATTCCTAAATGAGCCTGTGCACCGCCAAAGGCAGTGACACTCTGTAATAAAACCGCTTTTAAAAATGGTAAATGACGCAGTAGCATTGAACTTTAAATATAAATAAAATAGCTTTAGTATTTTACTTCAAACAAAAAGACAAATACAGTAAATTCATACAAAATATAACCATGATAAGAAAGATAATACTCATTCTCGTAATTCTTATTCCTACAATTGTGTTTGCTCAAAACGAAACAATAAAGCTGAAAGAAAAAGCTGCGGCAGCGGCAGATAAAATAGAATCTAAATGTATCGAATGGCGAAGAGATTTTCATGAACATCCTGAATTAGGTAACAGTGAAAAAAGAACAGCATCAATTATAGCCGCTCACTTAAAAAAACTAGGAATAGAAACAAAAGAAGGCGTAGGCAAAACTGGTGTAGTTGGTATTCTAAAAGGAGCAAAACCCGGACCTTGTATCGCATTAAGAGCAGATATGGATGGGTTACCCATTATAGAAAGAGTTAACCTGCCATTTGCATCAAAAGTAAAAACCTCTTATAACGGGCAGGAAGTTGGTGCTATGCATGCCTGCGGACATGATACTCATGTGGCAATGTTGATGAGTGTGGCCGAAATATTAGCAGGAATGAAGAATGATATAAAAGGAACAATCAAATTCATTTTTCAACCCGCTGAAGAAGGTCCTCCAGAAGGTGAAGAAGGTGGAGCCGAATTAATGGTAAAAGAAGGAGTGATGGAAAACCCCAAAGTGGATGTAATTTTTGGATTACACATAGAATCAGCAATAGATGTTGGAACTATTGAATATAAATCTGGCTCATTCATGGCTTCATCGGATTGGTTCACCATTAAAGTAAAAGGAAAGGGTAGTCATGGTTCTCAACCATGGTTAGGAGTTGACCCTATTCAAATTTCTGCACAGATTATTGCGGGACTTCAATCCATTGTAAGTCGTCAATCAGAACTAACCAAAGCGCCGGTTGTAATTACTGTTGGAAAAATAAATGGTGGCGTAAGAAGTAATATCATTCCGGAAGAATGTGAAATGAACGGAACCATTCGCACATTGGACAATGCAATGCAAAAGGAAGTACACAAGAAAATAAAACTAACCGCAGAAAATATTGCAGAAGCATCCGGAGCAACGGCAGAAGTAATAATTGATACAAAAACATTGGTTACTTACAATACTCCTGAGCTGGTAAAGAAAATGATTCCTTCATTACAATCAGCCGCTGGTATTAATAATGTAAAAGAAAGAGAATGGGTAACGGGTGCCGAAGACTTTTCATACTATGGAACAAAAGCTCCTTCCTTCTTCTTTTATTTGGGTGGAATGAAAAAAGGGCAAGATCCTAAAACAGCAGCACCACATCATACAGCAGATTTCCAAATTGATGAAAGCGGAATGAAAACGGGTATAAAAACATTTTGTGATTTGGTTTTTGATTACATGAATAGCCCCATGTAACATGCTTTATTGTACCATTCACAATTCCCTAAAGGGAGGTAAAAAATTTATTTCCGGCAAAATTAAATAGACTTAAACCTGATAATTTACAATGAAAAAAATAATTATAGCACTTCTTTTTGCTGCTCCATTCTTAGCAGCATCGCAAAAAACAGATAAAAAATTACAAGCCAAAATCAGCGAAACGATTAAAGGTTTTAATGGTGATATTGGCATCTTTGTAAAAAACTTGCGGACGGGAAAAACGGTTTCAATTAATGCTGATAGCATTTTCCCTACTGCCAGTATTGTAAAAGTGCCGATACTGCTTGGCATCATGGATAAAATTGAAAAGGGTGAACTTCAATATATGCAACCATTAATTTATAAAGACTCGTTGCTTTATGAAGGCGAGGATATTCTTGGCTCGTTTAAAAACAACGAAAAAATTTTTTTACATAAAGTGCTTATGCTTATGCTGACCACCAGCGACAATACGGCGAGCCTCTGGTTACAAAGTTTAGCAGGAACTGGAAAAAGAATAAACAAAATACTGGATAGCATGGGCTTTGCCAACACTAGAGTAAACTCCAGAACAGAAGGAAGAAAAGAAGACTGGAAACAATATGGATGGGGACAAACAACTCCCACAGAAATGGCAAGACTTTTTGAAATGATATATCTCTACAAGGTTATTTCGCCTTCGTCTTCTGAGAGAATGATGAGAGTACTTAGCAGAAACTTCTGGGATGCCGAAGGACTTTCACAGATACCGCCTACCATAGAAGTGTTTAGTAAAAACGGTGCAGTTGACGCCTCAAGAAGTGAAGTGATGTTGGTAAACGCAAAACACAATCCTTATATTTTGTCCATTTTTACAAAAAACAATAAAAATGAAAGTTGGAATGAAACAAATGAAGCCTGGATGCTGACGAGGAGGGTTTCGAAAATGGTTTGGGAGTGGTTTGAAGGAAACCAAAGCAATTAAAGAATTGTTGTAAATTGCAAGTATGAAGAAATTCCATTTGCCCATTTTGGTTGAAATAGATGAAGATGGTGTTTTCATCGTTTCTTGCCCGCTTTATAAAGGTTGTCATTCTTATGGCAAAAACATTGAAGAAGCGTTAAATAATTTAAAAGAGGTTGCGGAGATGTGTATTCAGGAGCAGGAAAGCGAGGGAAGTAATCAATTTATTGGAGTTAGGGAAATGGAGTTGACAATTAACGCAACTGCATGAGTGAACATCTGCCCGTAATAAGCGGAAAAGATTTTATTAAGTTATTGGAAAAACTTGGGTTTCATGTTGTAAGAATAAACGGATCACATCATCGGATGAAAAACGATGATGGGCGGGTTACTACCATACCGGTTCATCGTAATGAAGCTTTGCCAAAAGGTTTGTTGAGAAAAATTATCAGAAATGACTTACAAATGTCAGTGGAGAATATAAGAAAGTTGTTGACATAACTTACTTAAACAATTGATACACCATCCAGCTCATTACATAAGCCAGACCCGTCATATAAATTAATTGGATGATGGGCCATTTCCATGTTTTGGTTTCCTTTTTCACTATTACCAAAGTACTCATACATTGCATAGCAAATACATAGAAGATCATTAGTGATAACCCTGATGCGAGATTAAACACCGGTGTTCCGTCAGGCCGTTTTGCAGCTTTCATTTTTTCTTTTAAAACCAACCCATCTGCATCATCATCACCAACACTATAAAGCGTTGCCATAGTGCCAACAAAAACTTCTCTTGCTGCAAAAGATGTAATTAAAGCAATGCCGATTTTCCAGTCATACCCAAGTGGTGTAATTACCGGTTCTATTGTTTTACCTAAAATGCCGGCATAGGAGTTTTCTAATTTAGCCGTACTGAGTTCTTTATTTAATTGTGCCTGATTTGCTCCAGGTTGTGCTTTCAATTGCTCATACTGTTGTGCCACATTTTCCATTCTGTTTCCCGGACCAAAAGATGATAATCCCCAAAGTATTAAACTGATGACCATGATAACCTTTCCTGCATCGAACACAAAAATCTTAGCCTTGCTTACCATTGTTGGAATAACATTTTTCCATCTTGGTGAACGATAAGTTGGTAATTCCAGAATGAAAAAACTCTTTTCTTTTATATGAATAAACCATTTGGCAACATACGAAACAATCAATGCCATTACTAAACCTAACAAATACAAACCCATCATCACCAAACCTTGCACACCTAAAAACCCGAGCAAATAATTTTGGGGAATTACAAGACTGATAAGAATAGTATAAACCGGAAGCCTTGCAGAACAGCTCATTAATGGTGTAATGAGAATTGTCAATAACCTTTCCTTTTTGTTCTCAATATTTCTGGCACTCATAATCGCTGGTACCGCACAGGCAAAACCGCTAATCATTGGCATCACACTTTTGCCATTAAGTCCAACACTTCGCATCAATTTGTCAGAAAGAAAACTTATACGAGCCATATAACCGGTATCTTCCAACAAGGTTATCAGCCCAAACAAAATCATTATTTGCGGAACGAACACAAGAATGCCACTAAGGCCAGCAAGTACTCCATTAATCAACAGGTCTGTCCATCGACTATTGGGAAGCACAGAAGATAAACCACCGCTTAGTTTGGCAAAACCGATTTCAATCCAATCCATTGGGTATTGAGCCACTAGGAAAACACACTGAAATAATAAAAACAATACGGCTAATAAAATAATATAACCCCAAATACGGTGTAGGAGTAAATTATCAAGTCGTTCAGTAAAAATTTTCTTTTGTAACGGATCTGGCTCTGACACAGCCTGTTGCATTATGTGTTTAATTCGTCCATACCGAAGCAAAATTTCTTCTGCCTGGGTTTTGGTGGGATTAAAATTATTTTTCAGTTCAACTTTTTCAATAATCTCCTGATCCTTTTCCGATAAATCAAACGATTCGTGGTTGATTAAATAATGAATTGCGGTGTAATCACTTACTGTAGGAAATGCATTCTGTATACCTTCAATTGCATCCGGAGCTAATGATTTATTATTTACAAAATCTCTTGCTGGTGATTTGTATAAATGTTGGACTGTTTGTTCTATTACCTTCTTCAGCCCTTCAATTCCTTTATTTTTTCTAGGTGAAACGGCGACAACGGGCACACCCAGTTCTCTTTCCAAAGCCTCAATGTCAATACTTATACCCTTACGCTTAGCCATATCCATCATCGTTAGGGCTATAACAACGGGCTGTTTCAAATCGATGATCTGTGTACAAAAAAGTAGGTTCCTTTTAAGATTACTTGCATCGGCCACCACCACTATCACATCTGCTTTTATTTCATTATCCTGATTAAGCAGCACTTTATAACTCACCCATTCATCCATTCGTCTGGGATAAAGACTATACGTTCCGGGCAGGTCAATTACTTCAGCCTTCAAAGAATTTGAAAGTACAGTTGTGCCGGTTTTTTTATCAACCGTTACACCTGGAAAATTTCCTACTTGCTGATTTAACCCGGTTAAACAGTTGAAAAGTGAACTTTTTCCACTGTTTGGGTTTCCTACGAGGGCAATATGTAATCGTTCTTTCGTCAATTAAAATGTTGCAAAAGTTTAATAACAGCTGCATTGGGACAAATGTAAACAGCAGGAAGTAACCAACCTTACGATTTACGATTTTCTGACTACAATATCCGGAAAAAGAATCACCGAATTATGAATTTACATTACATAAAAAACCGGTAGCATTGATACCTTTGCAGCTTAATAGAAAACCAGTCATGAATTATTCTTCGTTAAAATATCTTTTACCGCTTTGTCTTATCATTTCCTGTTCCTCGCCAAAGAAAGGAACCAGTACAAAATCGAACATCAATGTGGTTGACAGCCTGAAAGCACATATTGCTTATTTGGCTGATGATAAGCTGGAAGGAAGGAGAACTGGAACACCAGGAGAAGAGCTGGCAATGAATTATATTATCGATCAGTTTAAAAAAATTGGAATAACACCAAAGGGCACCGAATATTTTCCCCAGTCATTTATTGTAAATGATGGAAAAAAGATTGACTCTATTACTGAATTAAGCATTAATGGAAACATGCTTGGTCTTGGAATAGATTTCTTCCCTTTTCCCTATAGTCCTACGGTTAAAATAGAGGCTCTTCCCGCCATTGCAGTACAAGAAGCAGATATGCCCTGGTTTTTTGATCTTAAAGAAACGCTGGAAGAGAATAAAAGCAATCCTCATTTCGACCTGCCTGATTACATCTATACGAATGCTAAAAAAGCAAAAGATAAAGGTGCGGCAGCCGTTATCCTGTATAACACATCTGCAACCGACGATAAATTAATTTTTAATGAAAAAGATAAATCTGAATCTTTAGACATCCCCGTTTTGTATGTTTCAAAAGAAATGGCGAGAAAATATTTTGGAGATGCAACTGCTACATTAGAGATAAAAACGAGAATTAGTATCAGTGTGAAAAACAGGATTGGACATAATGTGATTGGCTATATTAATAATAAAGCTCCCACAACAGTAATTCTTGGTGCCCACTATGATCATTTAGGTTATGGTGAGGACGGCAACTCAATGATAAGAACAGGTGAAATGAGTATTCACAACGGTGCGGATGATAATGCAAGTGGAACAGCGGCATTAATAGAATTGGCAAGAAAACTAAAAAACTCACCTGCAAAAAATAATAATTATCTCTTCATTGCTTTTTCCGGAGAAGAGTTGGGACTGTTTGGATCAAAATATTTTGTTGAAAACCCAACTATTGATTTAAAAAATGTTAACTATATGATTAATATGGACATGGTTGGCCGATTAAACGATAGTTCCGATGCTATAACAGTTGGAGGATACGGAACTTCTCCCTCCTGGGGAGAATATTATACATCCTATGCATTGCAAGAACGTAAGCAGGAATTACAAATTAAAATAGACAGCAGCGGAACAGGCCCGAGTGATCATACATCTTTTTATAGAAAGGATATTCCTGTTCTTTTCTATTTCACAGGATTGCATTCGGATTATCACAAACCTTCTGATGATGCCGACAAGATTAATTACAAAGGCGAATTAAAAATTGTTGATCATATTTATCACCTTATTGAAGCTTTAGATAAAAACGAAAAGTTGGCTTTTACCAAAACAAGAGAAACACAAACAACCACTTCGGCAAGATTTAGTGTTTCAATGGGAATTATGCCAGACTATACCTATAGCGGCAGCGGTGTAAGAGCAGATGGAGTTTCGGATGGCAAGCCTGCCATAAAAGCAGGCCTGCAAGCGGGGGATATAATAATTAAAATGGGAGAACAAAATATATCCTCCTTAGAAAATTATATGCAAGCCTTAAGTAAGTTCAAAAAAGGCGACAGAGTGAAAGTAAAATATAAAAGAGGAAATAAAGAGATAGAAACCACAGTTGAATTTTAATACCTTCTTTCCCGAAAGCTATCGGGGATTAGATGCTATTAAGCCGATACAAAAAATCTCTCTTATAAATCTCTATAATTGGTATAAGTCGTAATTTTAAATATGACCGAACGAAATTCAAAAATGGTGCTGGACAACAAAGGTCTTGTTGAAGCCTTTTTTGAAGATACCCGGTTACTGGGAATTATGGCTCCTGTAAAAGATTACCAATTTTGCTGGCACCTCAACAACAATATCGGTCTCGACTTTCGGGTAAACAATGAAATAGAAATTAAGTGGCTGAAGAAAAAACGGTGGTATTATTTTTCAGTTTATGAATATGAAGAGCCCACAAGATTTTTATCGCACTATGTTTACAACACCCAGTTTGATGGTGAATATTTATTACCGGAATTTAAACACCTTGATTTTCTTTGGCTGATGAAAGGAGATGAAGTAAGTGATGAATCGCTTCAGGAAACCATTCAAACCATACGTTCCATCAATAGCGTACAATTAGTAACTGAGCTTTCTGTTCATCAGATAAAAAATAAAGAAAACCTCATCTTTTAAAAAACAACATTTATGTGGAAAGAAACCGATAACAAACTTTACAAAAAATTTGAATTCAAAAACTTCAGCGAAGCCTTTGCTTTTATGACAAGAGTAGCCCTTGAAGCAGAAAAAATGGATCATCATCCTTTATGGACGAATGTTTATAATTCTGTTGAGATCTGGTTGAATACTCATGATGCAGGTGATGTGGTAACAGAAAAAGATCATAAATTATCAAAAAAAATAGATAACTTATTTTAGACCCAAAGAAAATTTGTAAATTCGGGTATGACACAAGTAGTACTTTCTATTCCGGACGATAAGGTAAAAACATTCCTGAGTTTTATAAATGATCTCAATTATGTAAAAATTGAGGAGGCAGATTTTACCGTTCCTGAATGGCAAAAAAAAGAGGTAAGGAAAAGGCTTAAAAGCATAGCTGCAAATCCATCTCAGCTTATCGATTCTAAGAAAGCCTTGCACCACATGAAGTCATTAAGAGTATGAAAAAGTATAAAATTCTTTTTTCATCAACTTCTCTTTCTGATATTGATGAGGCGGTAGAATACTATAACAAACAATCATTGGGTTTAGGAAACAAGTTTCTCGATAATTTTGCTTCATTTCTTAAATCCATCAATCTGAACCCTCGCTTTGCCTCCGTAAAATATGATGAAATTAGATATGCGGCCTTTAAAAAATTTCCTTTTTCTGTTCATTATACATTGTCTACAAAAAATCAAACTGTAACTATTGTGGCAGTTTTCAATACCTGGAAAGAACCCTTCTGGTAAATTATGGCAATCACTTCTACTATATTAATGGTTCGTCCCGCTGCATTTGGTTTTAATGCAGAAACGGCAGCAAATAATTTCTTTCAATCAAATCCAAAAACAGGCAAAGAAGAATTACAACAAAAAGCCTTAGATGAATTTGATAATATGGTTGCCTTGTTGCGCAAAAATGGAGTAACTGTTATCGTAATAGAAGACACCGAAATGCCAGCTAAGCCGGATGCCATTTTTCCCAATAATTGGTTGAGTACTTCTCCCAACGGAACCTTAATTGTTTATCCGATGTTTGCCCCAAACAGGAGAACCGAAAAAAGAGATGACATTGTTCAACAACTTTCAAAAGAGTTTGCCGTAACCAGTTTGCAAGACTGGAGCGAATATGAAGTAGAGGGGCGATTCCTTGAAGGAACCGGAAGTATGATTGTTGACCATGACAATGCAATGATATATGCTGCTATTTCTGAAAGAACCAATCTATCTGTGCTTGAAAAATTTGCTGCTACCAATGATTACCAGGCAGTAGTTTTCCTTGCAACGGATAAAGATGGGCATCCAATTTATCACAGCAATGTAATGATGGCTCTCGGAGAACAGTTTTGTGTGTTATGCGAAGAAGCCATTGAAGAAGAGTGGGAACTAATTGCAGTTCGCCAGCTACTGGATTCCACCAACCATGTAGTTATTCCGATCACAAGAGAACAGATGTGTTCTTTTGCTGGAAATATGCTGGAAGTTAAAAATGATAAAGATGAACACTTGCTTGTTATGAGTCAGTCCGCATTTGATTCTTTACGAAAAGAACAAAAAAATATGCTGGAAGCTTTTGCGACCTTACTGCCAATT
This sequence comes from Chitinophagaceae bacterium, assembly GCA_039927535.1. Lineage (GTDB taxonomy): Bacteria > Bacteroidota > Bacteroidia > Chitinophagales > Chitinophagaceae > JJ008. The sequence continues at coordinate 19,698 of JBDSUW010000189.1, forward strand.
CCTGTTCCTACAATTGAACAAGTAGAAGGTGGCAGCGTTCGTTGTATGATGGCAGAAATTTTTCTACAGAAAAAATAAATACTTCACTTTTTTTCTACAATTCTATCAAATTGTCATATTTCCGTAATCACTAATAAAGACTAGGGTAGATAGTTGAATTTAAACTCATTTCAAAAAGTTTGGCAAAGTCTTTGACTTATTAGCTTTTTTAAACAATTAAATCTGTACTATTTATGAAAAAACAATTTTATTTTCTGCATATTTTACTTACACTCAGTACTTCAGCAGTTGTTGCACAAAAATCATCAGCTATTTTAAGAGGCGGTGTAAATCTGGCTAACGTATCTATTACTAGTGATGGAACCGCAGATGAGGCAAATATGCTGACCAGCTTTCAAGTTGGTGTAATTGGAGATATTTCCGTTACTTCATTCTTGTATATACAACCCGGAATAGTTTTTACGGGCAAAGGATCTAAGACGCAGTCCGGACAACCAACTGATGCGAATTATTACAAATCGGAAGTAAACCCTTACTATATTGAGATCCCAGTAAACGTTGTACTCAAAGCACCAATCGGTGGTGGGGCAAAATTCTTTGCCGGTGCAGGACCTTATGTTGCAATAGGCGTTGCTGGAAACAGGAAACTTGATTATAAAATTGCCGGGGTTTCCTTTAGCCGAAAAGATAAAATAGAATTCTCTAATGATGATCCGACAACGGGAGGCGAAGAAGGTGCTGGGTTTGGAATCTTAAAAAGATTTGATTACGGACTAAACGGAACAGTGGGTATAGAAGGAAAATCCGTAAGCATATCTGCTAATTATGGATTGGGATTAGCAAAATTGCAATCCGGCACTACCAACGGTGAAGACAATAATAACAAACATAGGGTACTAAGTTTTACAATTGGATTCAGGCTATAAATTGGAATGGACATAAAATAAAAAAGCGGTAAAATGTTGTGCCGCTTTTGTTTTTAGAATATGTTTTTTCAAACGTTCGAGTATTGCTGCAGGTGGGGGATTTGGAAATCGTCCCGCCCGGAACTGCTGCCCGGTTTTGTTTTGAAT
>JBDSUW010000190.1:0-3056 GCA_039927535.1 Chitinophagaceae bacterium
GTCATTAACAACAGGATCGCAGCATGTGGAAGCTCTTAAAAATTGAATTGTTTAAAATATTTAAACGGCCAAGAACATATATTGCTTTTGGTGCTATTGCTGCTATTGTTTTTTTAATTCAGGTAGCATTAAAATATGATGGCAAGTCCTATATTGATTTGTTACTGAATAACCTTTCTGGGTCATTCGATTTTAATGACGACTTTAAACACAAGTTGTTAAATGGATACCTTATCTGTTTTATAATTCTGAATACATTATTAATTCAGATGCCTTTGCTTGTGGCATTAATTTCCGGCGATGCGATTGCTGGCGAAGCTAATATGGGTACACTTCGATTGTCAATGACAAAGCCCATAAGCCGTACGGAATATATGTTAGTGAAATTTACGGCATCATTTATATATACATTAGCATTATTAGTAGTGATGGCATTGCTGGCATTATTTGGTAGTATGCTGATCTTCGGAACAAACGATATGGTTGTGCTCCGGTCCGAAGGTATTGAGCAAATAAAAAGATTTGATGTGCTGTGGCGTTACGTTGCTGCTTTTGGATATGCTGCTGTAGCCTTAACTACTGTTTCGGCCTTGGCTTTTCTGTTAAGTGTTTTTGCAGAAAATTCAATTGGGCCTATTATAGCAACGATGAGCATTGTTATTGTATTCACTATTTTATCGGAAATGAATATTCCTATTTATGATGAAACAATAAAACCATATTTATTTACCTCGCATATGGTGGCATGGAAGGGTTTCTTTTATGTAAAAGCAAATGCTGAAGGCACAACAATTAACGGAAGCATTGAAAACTTTCCGGCAGTATTAAGAAGCCTGAGCATCCTTATCATTTATATTTTCGTCTTTTTGGGCACAGCCATTTGGGTGTTTAGAAAAAAAGATATTTTGACATAATAAGAAAAAATGAAAAAGATTATAATATTAGCGGCATTTCTAGGTGCAACATTATTAGTGCAGGCACAAACGGCTGAAGAAGTAATTGCCAGCGTAAAAGCTAAACTGGAAAAAGTAAATGATTACGAAGCAAAAGGAAAAATGAAAACAAATGTTATTTTCATAAAAGCTCCGATAGCCAATGTGAAAGTGTATTATAAAAAGCCTAATAAATTACGGATCAATAATGAATCAGGCATCTCCTTTATTCCGAAGGGTTCGATGAATATTAACCTAAATAATATTTTTATTAATACGGAAGGCTTTGATTTAATTGATATGGGAAAAGAAGAAAAAACGGCATTTCGGATTATCAAGCTTTTGCCCAAAGATGAAAACTCCGATGTTGTGCTTTCAACAGTTTATATTGATGAAAAGCAATCTTTAATCAGAAAAGCAAAGACAACAACTAAGGAAAACGGAACCTATGAACTGGAAATGACATATAGCAAATATGCTGCCTGGGGATTGGCAGATAAAGTGAGTTTTAAGTTTAATACAAAAGACTATAAATTGCCAAAGGGAATTACTTTCGACTATGATGACGGAAGTAAAAAAGAACCTACTTCAGATAAACTAAAGAATAAAAAAGGAGAAGTTGAGATTACATACTCCAGTTATATAATTAATAAGGGAGTTTCCAATACTGTTTTTCAATAGCAACTAATTCTTATTCCTCAATGGCTTCATCCTTTGCATTGGCAAACATGGCATTTGTCATTTTTCGCATCGGATTTCTTCTGTTATCTGCATAACCGTTTCTGCGGTTCAAAATGTCGATACATTCAAATACTGAATACATAAAGGAGGAATGATCTGCTTTGTTTTTTCCTGCAATATCAAAAGCTACACCATGGTCTGGCGATGTTCTTACTGAAGGAAGGCCTGCAGTAAAATTTATTCCTTCTCCAATGGCCAATGCTTTAAAAGGAATTAATCCCTGATCATGATACATGGCTAATACTGCATCAAAGCTTTCATAGCTGCCTCTTGCAAAAAAAGCATCAGCGCTGTAAGGGCCTACCACCAGCATATTATTATTCTTTGCTTCCCGTATGGCAGGTTTAATGATTGTTTCTTCTTCATTACCGATTAAGCCTTCATCACCGGCATGAGGATTTAATCCCAATACGGCAATCCTTGGTTTATCAATGCCAAAATCTTTTTGTAAACTCTGATGAATGATATTGAGTTTGCTAAGAATATTTTCTTTGGAAATATGTTGGGCTACTTCTTTCACTGGAACATGTTCAGTAACCAATGCCACTCTTAGGTTGTTGGCACAAAGCATCATGACTACATCATTTACACCGAAAATCTCTTTTAGAAATGGGGTGTGTCCGGTAAATTTAAAATCAGCTGATTGTATATTTTTTTTATGAATAGGAGCTGTTACCAGGCCATCAATTTGTTTTTGTTTCAGGGCTGCTACAGCAGTTTGCAATGAAAGGATTGCATACTTACCACTTTCATTACTTAGCTCTCCGGGGTTGATGTTAACTTCTTCCTCCCAGCAGGTAAAAACGTTTACCTGTTTTGTATTGATGCGACTAAAATCGTTGATGCTTTGATAACTAAAATTTACTTCAGGGATTGCTTTTTTATAAAAATTAATAGCTTTATTCGAAGCAAAAATTACCGGTGTGCAGTGATCCAGAATCCGATGGTCGGAGAATGTGTTAATAATTATTTCTATGCCAATTCCATTTAAATCGCCGCAACTGATACCGATAACAGGTTTTGTCTGACTCATAAACTATTTCTTAGCTTGTAAAAGTACTGATTTCATTTATACTTGCTGATTGCCGGATCTGTAAGTGATTTCATAAAGCAAATAATATCTGCAATTTCTTTTTTTGACAGATTTAATTTTTCAGGTGGCAATGTTTGATTGTCGGGGGCAATATGTAATCCGTCACCGCCTCCTTTATTATAAAACTTCATCACTTGTTCTAATGTTCTAAATACGCCATTGTGCATATAGGGAGCGGTTAATTCGATGTTGCGTAGGGTTGGAGTTTTAAATGCATGTTTATGTACAATCGATTTTGTAAAATTATATTTCCCTAAATCATCATCCAGTTTACTATGTTTTTTTGAATT
>JBDSUW010000191.1:0-16373 GCA_039927535.1 Chitinophagaceae bacterium
AATGAAATGTATAAGAATGGCACAGTAGCGGTTGGCGATATTGGTAATACTGCAGATACTTTGGATGTAAAGAAGAATAGTGAAATCTGGTGGCAAAACTTTGTGGAAGTTTTAAGTTTTACCGATGAAAAAGCAGAAGAGAATTTCAAACATTATAAAGAAGTGACTGAAATACTGGAAAGGGGACTGGAAACTTCCAACCTCCAACCTGCCTACCGGACAGGCAGGCATCGAACAACCATAGTTCCTCATGCACCTTACACCATCAGTCCCAAAACATTCTTCCTAATTAATGAAGCGACTAAAAACAAAATAATTTCTATCCATAATCAGGAACATCCGGCAGAAGAAGAATTATTTAAAACAGGCGGCGGCGAATTTTTGCGGTTCTTTAAAATATTCGGTTTAGACAAATCACCTTTTCCCGTAACAGGCAAAAGCAGCATCAGATCAGTATTGCCATATTTTAATAATGGCCAAACAATTTTTCTAGTACACAATACTTTTATGCCCGAAGAAGATATAATCTGGGCCAATGAGTATGCCGCAGCTAATGGATTAAAACTGGTGTATTGTATTTGTATCAACGCCAATCTGTATATTGAAAACAATGTGCCGCCGATTGATCTTTTTATAAAACACAAATGCAATATTGTTCTGGGAACTGACAGCTACAGTAGCAATTGGCAACTGAGTATTGCCAAAGAAATAGGATCCATACAAAAATATTTTCCACACATATCGCTTGAAATCATTTTACAATGGGCGACAAGAAATGGAGCTAAAGCATTAGGAATTGAATCGCAATTTGGTGATTTTCAAAAAGGGAAAAAGCCTGGAATCATTTTATTGCAAAAAGATTTTTCTACTTCAAGGAGATTAGCCTAATATTTCTCTTAACACTGGCAAACTTTTCATCATTCCAAAATCAAGCATATGCAAACGATAATAAGTTTCGTATGCCAATAAAAGATTCCGACGAAAAGAATGATTGAGTTTTATATCTTCCAACTCTTCTGTTTGCAATACTTTTAAAAACTGCGAAGTGGTTGCTGCTTGCTTCTCTTCCAAAAAATGGGGATGATGCGGCTGTTCATTTACAAAAAGTCCTTCCTGCAAATCCAGAAATTGTTTTGTACTACTATAATTATCATCAATCCTGAATCCAAAAAAATGAGTGAGGTGCAATGCGAAAAATAAAGGGATATTCGCCATTACTGCATTGTTACTTTCATCCAGTTTAAAAAAAACATCTTCCGTAAAGTGAAAAAGCTCATTGTTTTCCTCTGGTTGTTTTAAACATTTTGTAAGCAATTCTATCATGAATAATGCCACCGCATTCTTGGGCACATCCGATAAAATATGCTGATAAATATGAGCCCATTTAAATTCTTTAATACGATTCAGCTGTTTTAATTCGTTATGGTAAACAACCATCTCAAGCATTGCAGCTGGTTGGAAATAGCTTGCTTTACCTGAACTATTCTTTGTTGAAGTTCTTACACCATTCACCAAATAAGATTGCACACCGAATAGCTCAGTAAACATGGTAACAATAATACTAGTTTCGCCATATTTTACAGTTCGCAGTACAATTCCTTTTGTTTTATGTAATTTATCTGGCATTAAAATAAAAGCACAAAGTAATTAATTTGTAATTGGAGTCTCTCTGTAACAGCATATAATTTATTTATATAGTTATGCAAATTAATTTTTACCGTTCTTTGCTGAAATAACCCATTTCTTCCGTTTATGTGGCAACGACTCGGTCTATTTATTCTAAAATATCGCATACCGCTATTAGCTCTTCTTATCGGTTCCACTGTTTTTATGGGTATTCATGCCAGCAGGGTTCAATTAAGTTATGACTTTGCAAGAGCTATACCCATTAATAATCCAAAATATAAGGCCTACGAAGATTTCAGAAATAAATTCGGTGAAGATGGTAACCTGATGGTTATCGGTATACAAACCGACAAACTATTTGAAGAAAAGATATTTAATGCTTACACAGCACTTCAGCGCAGTTTAAAAAAAACAGACGGTGTTGAAGAGATTATTAGTATCCCAACTGCAATTAATCTTGTAAAGATTCCTGAAACTGAAAAATTAAAGGCCGATACTATTTTCCCGGACCGTAACCTAACACAAACTGAAATTGATTCTGCCGCAGCACTCTTTCTTAGTCTGCCTTTTTATAAAAATTTATTATACAATCCGGCTACAAATGCCTGGTTGATGGGTGTCCGTATTAACAAAGACATCATGGCTTCAAAAGACAGGCTGGCAATTGTACATACAATTTCAGAACTGGCAGATCAATTTGGAACAACAAACAATCTTACGGTTTACAAAAGTGGGTTACCACATATTCGCACAGAGTTAACATTAAGGGTTACAAAAGAAATGCAGTTTTTCATTTTAGCATCACTACTGCTTTCGGCTTTAATACTTCTGGCATTTTTCAGATCCTTCAGTGCTATGTTCTTATCGCTTACAGTTGTAGCAATTGGTGTAATATGGAGTTTTGCTACCATTGAAATGTTGGGTTATAAAATCAGTGTTTTAAATGCTTTAATTCCGCCACTGATTGTTGTAATTGGAATTCCTAATTGTATTTACTTCCTGAATAAATTTCACACAGCTTACAATGATTCTTCGTCAGGCTCAGCAGGTGATAAGAAAAAGTCGCTGGTGAAGATGGTTGAAAAAATGGGCATTGTTACACTATTTTGTAACCTGGCTGCGGCAATAGGATTTGCTGTATTTGCTTTAACACAAAGCCAGATATTAAAAGAGTTTGGAATTGTTGCCGGTATCAACATTTTTGCTTTGTTTATCATCTCATTAATTTTTATTCCGGCAGTACTTAGTTTTCTGCCTTCTCCAAAAGCCCGCCATACCCGTTATCTCCAAAGCCCAAGATTGCTCAGATGGCTAGACAGGTTAGAAGGTTGGTCATTAAACCACCGCAAACTTATTTACGGACTTACTATCGGCATAGTTGCTGTTTCTGTTGCTGGTATAGTTCAACTAAGACCGCTCGGCTACATTGTAGATGATTTACCTAAATCAGATAAACTTTACACAGATCTAAAATTTTTTGAAGCCAATTTTAAAGGTGTGATGCCTCTCGAAATTATTGTGGATACTAAAGAAAAAAGAGGCGTTTCCCGCAGCTTCAATAACCTGGTAAAGATCGATTCGCTTTCTCAATACCTCTCCACTATTCCTGACATCGGCCGGCCATTAAGCATTACAGATGGATTAAAATTTGCCAAACAGGCTTTTTTTGAAGGAGATAGTAACAGCTATTCCATGCCGTCCGAATTTGATCTGCCTGCATTATCTCAATACCTGAACTTCAAGGGGGAACCCGGAGAGACTAAAAATTCCTTTGCTAAACTGGTCACCACCTTTATGGACAGTACGAAACAACAGGCCCGTATAAGCGTAGGAATGGCAGATGTAGGAAGTAAAAGGTTACCTCAAATTTTAGACAGTATTACGGCAAGAACAGATCAACTTTTTGCAAAAGACAAATATGATGTACAGCTTACAGGCACAAGTGTTATTTTTCTGGAAGGAAGCCGCTATATCATTAACGGTTTAAAGGACAGTATTTTCTGGGCTTTTATCCTCATTGCGTTTTGTATGCTGTATTTGTTCAAATCTGCCCGGATATTGCTGATCTCCCTTATTCCGAATGTTATCCCTTTATTAATAACTGCCGGACTTATGGGTTGGCTGCGCATTCCCTTAAAGCCTTCTACTGTATTGGTGTTCAGCGTAGCTTTAGGAATTGCTATTGATATTACTATTCGTTTTCTTGTAAATTATAAACAGGAATTACCCCTTAATAATTATGATATCAGGAAGACCGTTATCGGCACCATTCATACTACCGGAATCAGCATCATTTACACATCCCTGGTATTGATTACCGGTTTTATTATCTTCTGTTTTAGTGGGTTCGATGGAACAAAAGCCCTTGGGTGGCTTACCTCCCTTACCCTGATAACCGCCACATTTACCAACCTGGTTTTACTGCCCGCTATCTTGCTTTCCTTTGGGCGAAACAAGAAATAAATCCACTTAAACAAGTCTTTTACAACTAAAGTATTAAGCCAAGCAGCATAAGTAAAAAAGGCATTGTCTTTATTTTTTTGGTAGTATGACTACCAGGAGATAAATTCGCAATCGCAAGAAATATAAGGCTTAATTAATATACGTTGTTTTGACATTCGTATTTTGAAAGTAATTCGGACTCCATACTATTTGGGGTTCGTTTTTTTTGTTTGATAATTAGTGGCAGCAGCTATTTATTGACTTAGCAGATAAGGCATTACTGATTTTACGATTATTTGATTTTCGTATTTAAAAATAACTCGGACTCCATACTATTTAGAGTTCGTTTTTTATTACACACTAAAACAAAAACAAATGAGAAAACTGTTTTTACTCCTGATGGGAGTTGTGCTGCTTGCAGGCCAAGCTATGGCACAACGAACCATCTCTGGTACGGTTACCGATGAAAATGGCAACCCTTTACCAAATGTATCGGTTGTTGTAAGAGGCACAACTACCGGCACTATCACCAATGAAGAAGGTAAATATTCTTTGAATTTACCTGCAAATGCGAAGGCATTGGTTTTTTCTTCTATTAATAAAAGTCCGGTAGAAAGACAAATCGGAACAGGGTCATCAATTGATGCTTTATTAAAAGATGAAGACAAATCATTACAGGAAGTAGTGGTAACTGGTTATGGTACACAAAAGAAAAAGGATGTAACAGGCAATATCGCTTCTATAAAAGGTGCAGCAATTGCCAACACCCCTATTCAGAGTTTTGAACAGGCTTTGGCCGGCAGAGCCGCTGGTGTTCAAATTACCGTTCCAAATGGAGTTTTAAATGCGCCTCCGGTATTTAGAATAAGAGGTACTAACTCTATTTCTCTTAGTTCTCAACCATTAATCGTTGTTGATGGAGTTCCTTCACCTACAGGTGACTTTAGCTCTACTTCTGCTGCTGGTAATGCACTAGCAAGTATTAACCCTAATGATATTGAAAGTATTGATATCGCAAAAGATGCTGCTTCAACTGCTATATACGGAAGCCGTGCAGCCAATGGTGTAGTTTTTATTACTACCAAAAAAGGAAAATCAGGAAAAGCAAAAGTTTCTTACAATGGATCTGCAAGCTGGACCAATGTGTATGGCGTACCTGAAGTTCTTAATGCGCAGCAATACACTACGTATAAAAACATGGCTGCGGCTAATAATCCAAATGTAAATACTACAAACCCGGCAGGAGCAGGTTATACAAAATTTGCAACATCAACTGATGCCAACGGAAATTTGATTGATACCCGCTGGCAAGATGTAGTATATCGCCAGGGCTTTTCTCAAGAGCACAATTTGAACTTATCGGGTGGTAGCGATAATACTTCTTATTACTTTTCTGTTGGTTATACTGATCAGGAAGGTATTTTGAAAAAAAATGATTTTACACGCAAAAATATTTTGTTCAATGTAGATAGCCGGGTTAGTAAAATTTTTACTATTGGTGGTAAAATATCCTATTCTGATGAAATGAATACCCAGGCTAACGGATCAGGTTCACTCTCCGGGGAAGCCTTTGCTTCTAACGGAGCAGGTCGTATTGCAGTAGTAAATGCTCCAAATATTGGAGTATATAAAAATGATGGAACTTATAATATTGAAAATCCATCTGCAAACGTTGCAGGGCGAATGAATAATACTGTAGTCGTAGCGTTTTATAATCCACAAGTACAATTGGATTTAAATCGTTCCAACAGTGAAACAAATCATATTCAGGCCAATACATACATTCAGCTTAAACCTACAAGTTGGCTATCACTTAAATCCTTATATGGTATAGATTATCTGTATGTTGATAATGATATTTTCCAAAATCCCATTCATGGTGATGGATTTACACCAGCTGGTTCAGCTTCCAGCACTTACGGAAAATATAAAAGATGGACATGGGCTAATACTGCTCAGGCAGACTATTCTTTTAATTCCAAACATAATGTAAGTGCCTTAATTGGAAATGAACAGGATAGAAGAACTAGTATTGGTTTTGGATTGAACAGACAAACTCTTTCCGATCCTTCTTTTAATGTAATACAGGCGGGTTTTGTTACCCCAAATACTTCGGGGTTACTTTATGGTGAAAATTACCTTTTATCATCCTTCGGACGTATAAATTATGATTATAATAAAAAATACTACTTCTCTGGAAATATAAGAAGAGACGAATATTCTGCATTTGCAGATAAAGCTTCTACTTTCTGGGGTGCATCAGCTGGCTGGGAAATTGCAAAAGAAGGATTTTGGGAAACTTCTAATTTGAAAAATATATTCAACAATTTCAAGCTTCGAGGTAGTTATGGAAAAGTAGGAAACTCAGCAATCGGAGATTATAGTATTTTTTCTACCTATAGTGGTTCAGGATTATATGGTGGCTTACCTACTCTCTTATTCAATTTTGCAGGTAACCCAAATTTACAGTGGGAAACAAGTACCAAAATAGATGTCGGACTTAACTTCAGTATGTTCAAAGACAGAATCCAAGTAGAACTTACCAGGTATTATAATGATATTAAAGATTTGATTTTAAATGTTCCTCAAGCTCCATCTACTGGTGTTCCTAACTCAATTCCTTCTAACGTAGGTTCTATGTATAACAAGGGCTGGGAACTTACTTTAACAGGTACTCCTTTTAATAGTAAAGATTTCAGCTGGACGTCTTCTTTAAACGTCACTTCAAATAAAAATGAAGTTACTTCTCTTGCTCCTGGACTTACTGAAATATTAACTCAAACTTCTGGCCTTGAAACCGTAAGCCGCACTGCAGTTGGCTTTCCAATTGGCTCATTATTTCTTGTCCGCAACGGCGGAGTTGACCCTGCATCAGGAAGAAGAATATTACTGAATAAAGCAGGCCAACCTGTTTTATATCAATTTTATGTGCCTGCCGGACAGTTTCAATGGACAAATCCTGATGGAACACAGTATAAAGAAAATGGTGTAGCGGTTAGTGTTAATCAAGCAAAAGATGGTGTTATGTTTGGTAACACAAACCCAAAAGTATATGGCGGTTGGAATAACTCATTTCGCTACAAAAATTTTGATTTGAATGTGTTGATGACATACCAGTTAGGATTTTATGTTTACTATGGTTCAAATGCTGGTTTGCATGATCAACGTTTCTGGAACAATCATATTGATGTGTTGACTGCCTGGAGCAAACCCGGTGATGTTACAACAGTTCCAAAACCAATTTATGGTGATAACGTTTCAAACGGATCAGCATTACCAATGTCTTACAATGCCTTTAAAGGAGATTTTGTTAAAGTTAAGAATGTAACTCTTTCTTATACTTTACCAAACAGTGTAATTAGTAAAGCAAAAATTTCCTCTGCAAGATTTTACGTTAGCGGACAAAATCTGGCAATCATTACTAAATACCCAGGTCCAGATCCCGAAGTATCTTCCAATGGAACCTCCAATTCAGGGCTAGGTGTTGATAGAAACACAATTGCCAATGGACGTACTATAGTTGTAGGATTGAACATAGGATTTTAATTAAACTACAAATTTTAAAAAATGAAAAAACAAGTAAAATATATATTTATTTTGAGCCTGGGTATAATGATACTTCCTTCTTGCAAAAAAGAATTATTATCTCCATTGCCTCAAACTTCGGTATCTGATGCTACAGCATTTGATACTCCTGCAAGAATTGCCAACCAGGTCAACTCTATATATCAGTCATTTAAAAGCGGTTCTTTTTTTGGAGGCCGGGCACAAATTGCTGGTGATATTATTGGTGAAGACTTTATAAATGAGCTTACAAATGGTGTAACTGGTGTCGATGTATGGACACTAAATGCCACTGGTACTTCTGCAAATTTCATTAAAAACATGTGGTCTCAAGCCTATTACACAATTAACATTTGCAACCTTTTTATTGATGGTATGAACGCAAAAGGTACAACAGTTGTAGGAGCTGCACTTGGCAATAACTATATCGGAGAAGCAAGGTTAATAAGAGCAGCTACATATTTAAATCTGCTGGAACACTATGCAAGGCCTTTTGCAGATGGTAATGGAAGTAAACCAGGGTTACCGTTACGTTTAACAGGAATAAAGGAATCAGGAGCCTCTGCGCTTGCAAGAAGTACCGTTGCTGAAGTTTATACACAGATTCTTGCCGATCTTAATTTTGCCGAAACAAACCTTCCGTTAAACTATGCCACCGCTATATTAAATACTACCCGGGCACATAGAAACACAGCTATTGCATTTAAAGTAAGGACTTATTTGGCTATGCAAAATTATCCGTCAGTAATAACTGAGGGAACTAAGATAGTTCCCCAAGCTGTTGCACCTTTTAGTGCAACAACAGGTGTTATGCATACTTTACAAGCTAATATTGTAAACGTCTTTAGAACTCCATACACAACTACCGAGTCTATTCTTTCAATGCCAATGACTGCTACTGCAGGAGATAATCCTGGTACGCAAAATCAATTAGGTTACTATTATGCCAAAACCACCGGTAATGGCGAATATTCACTAAATCCCAGCGGTATTATTGGTAACGCTGGTTGGACAGCTACTGATGCAAGAAGATCTTTCAATGCAATTGTTTCTTCTAAGCCTTATTTAAACACAAAATATAATTCACCATCACCCTTTACAGATTTTGCACCGGTTATGAGATATCCGGAAGTAATGCTAAGTCTTGCAGAAGCATTAGCAAGAACTAATGCAGGTGTAAATGTTAAAGCATTATCTCTTTTAAATGCTGTTCGCCAAAGATCAGATATAACAACAGTTTTAGCACCTATAACACAAGCCGATCTTATCAATGCAATATTGCTAGAGAGAAGAATTGAGTTTTTGGGTGAAGGTTTACGCAATTTTGATTTAATGCGTTTACTTCAAACTATCCCGGCAAAAGGTTCTATTCCTTCTAAAGCATCTTCAGACCCAGGATATATATGGCCTATTTCAGCTGATGAATTGTCATTAAATCCATTGATGACTGATAATTAATAAAACGACTAATTAATATTGGTCTAAAATTAAAAGAGTTCGTGAAATCACGGACTCTTTTAATTAATAATCTTGCCTGTTTAAATACTTTACTACAACTCCAGTTTATCCCGGCATTCTCGAAATATATTTTTCAATCTGTTTTATCTGATCTACAATCTGTGAAGTTGTTGGCTTTAACGCTTTCGCTTTTCTAAAAAAATCTTTCGCTGCCCTAAACTCTCTTTTATTCATCATCAGGCTGCACATTTGTAAATAAGCGGCTGCCTGGTTTTCTTTATCAGGTAAACCTTTACGTATTGCTCCACGGATATAGCTTTCTGCCTGTTTCAAATCGTTCTTTTGCATATAAATCATTCCCATTTGCAACATACTTGCTCCTTCTGCTTCCTTCATGGGCATGCCAAGATCCAACCCCTTCTTCATCATTTTTTCTGCACCATCAAAATCCTGCTTCATCATTGCGATGTTTCCTTTCAATGTAAAATAAACAGAGCGGATGGGTTTGTATAAAAGATTAGGGAATTTGATAGACGCCAGTACTTTTTCAGCACCATCCATATCACCGTTCTCCATATATTCCTGTATCAACCTTAGTGGACCAAAAAAAATATGTCCGGCTACTAATATCAGACCAACTAGGTACAATGGAAAGGCAGGCCAAAAACTTGCTGAAAAATTTACGTACACACCTAAACCCACAAGGGCAATACCAATCCAAAGCCTGTATTTGATCAATAAATTATAAAACTTCATTTGTTTGGAATTTAAACCGGAGACATTCCGGAGGAGTGCAAATATAACAGATGTCAGGAAAACGTCTTATTATTATCGCCCAACCGGTAATAAAGATATTTGCGAATAAAGGAAGTTACCAGAGACAAGAACTGAAAGCAACGTATAAACAACTCATTACCTCTTTAACGGAACCTTTCTCCCTTAAATATTAAACTATTAAAGCACCTTTTTATAACTTTACCCGACTCATTTATACTTATGAAACAAATTTTTCTTTTTACGGCATTTTTATCCCTGATCTTTTCTACAGCCGCACAAACAAATAAAGGCTACGAGATTAAAGTAACATTTAAACCTTTCAAGAATCAAAATATCTATCTCGGCCATTATTTTGGAAAAACGTACCCAATTATTGATTCTGCCATGCTGAATGAAAAGAGCGAAGCTGTTTTTAAAGGTTCCACTATTTTGAATGGAGGTATTTACCTGATCGGCTATCCAAACAAAGCCGGGTTTTTTGAGGTGTTGGTAGATAAGCAGCAACATTTCTCCATCATTGCCGACACAGCAACTATTGGCTCAGCAATTAAATTTGAAAACTCCTCTGACAATGTGTTGTTTAATCAATATCAGCAGTTCATGTCTTTAAAAGGAAAAGAGAACAATAGGCTTAAAGAGATGTATAAAAAAAGTACAACTAAAAAAGATTCAGCTGCTATCAGCGAAAAGCTTGTAAAACTTGATGATGATATAACTACTTTCCGCAAGGAAGTAATCAAAAAAAATCCTGGCAACATTCTTACTGCATTGCTAATGACGATGAAGGAACCAGAACTTACTGGCCGTTTAAAAGATCCAAAAACAAAAGAAGATTCACTTGCAGCCTGGCAGTATTATAAAGATCACTTTTGGGATGGAGTAAGTTTTTACGATGGACGGATGGCCTACACCACTTTCTTTGAAGAAAAAATTGACAAATATTTTAACCAGATTGTAGTTCCTCATCCCGATTCAGTAATCAGGGAACTGGACTGGATGCTTGGCACTGCCAGTATCAATTCCGAAATGACAAGATTTCTGTTGATAAAGTTTGTAAACAGGTATCTGAATCAAAAGTATATGTGGGAAGACGCCGTTTTTCTTTATCTCTTCGAAAAATATTTTGCACAAAAAGAACATTCCTGGCTTACAGAAGCTGGCAAAAAAGTTATTTCAGACAGAGCATATAGCTTAATGGCCAATATAATGGGTACTCCGGCTTCAGATATTGAGTTGCCGGATTCTACCGGAGCAATGAAAAGTATGTTTGCCGAAAACGGAAAATTTACCATAGTTATATTCTGGGATCCTACTTGCGGACATTGCAAAGAGGTGTTACCTCAAATTGATTCTGTTTACAGAGAAAAATGGAAAGCTGACAGTGTAAATATTTATGCAGTGTCGAAAGAAACCGATGGTACAAAAAAAGATTGGCTGAATTTCATCAACGAAAAAAATCTTGCAGGCTGGACGCATGTGTATTATTCAAAAGTTGCCGACAAAGCCCGAACAGATAATAATATTCCCGGTTACTCTCAATTATACGATGTACTTTCCTTTCCTACAATATATTTGCTGGATAAAGACAAGCGAATCATTGCTAAAAAACTGGCTTTGGAACAAATTGATGATGTGCTTCAATTAAAATTAAAAAACCAATAGAACTATATTCTGAAAAACTCTTTCATATGAAAAAAAGAATCGCTGCACTCACTGTTGCCTGTTTAATTTTACTGTCCGCATCTTCGCAAACGCTGTTTACCTATGGCAAGTACAAAGCGGATGTTAAAGATTTTTTAACCGCATATGGCAAAAACAATCCTGCCACAGTCGCCAATAAATCTAAAGCCATTAATGAATATCTTACACTATACATCAATTCAAAACTAAAGATCAGGGAAGCTTATGACCGTCGGTTTGATACATTACCCCAAATAATTAGCGAAGTAGCTAATCTGCGTACACAGATTTCTGAAAACTATATGAGTGATCCTGAGTTGATAAAAAGGATGACTGGCGAGGCTTTTAACCGAAGCCTGAAAGACATAAGAGTGGCGCATATATTTATTTCTTACAGAAATGCTGCTGGTTTTGTCGACACCGTAGAAGCAACAAAAAAAAGAGATGCTGTTTTACAACGATTAAAAAAAGGAAATGATTTCTCTTTAGTTGCTAAAGAAAATTCAGATGACACTACTGCAAAAAGAAATAAAGGTGAACTAGGCTATATAACTGTATTTACCTTACCTTACGAATTTGAAAATGCTATTTATGCAACAGCAGTTGGAAAATATTCTTCCGTAGTTAACTCAAAAGTTGGTTATCATATTTTTAAAAATATGGGCGAAAGAAAAGCGGTGGGCAAAATAAAAGCGCAGCAAATTTTACTGGCTTTCCCTCCAGGTATTGATGGAGCAACTAAAAATAAATTGGGCAAGTTGGCTGATTCTTTATACAAACTATTACTTGCTGGCGAAAACTTCAATCGCCTTGCTTCTTCTTTTAGTAATGATTATATAACGGCTGCCAATGGTGGAAGCATGGCTGATGCAGGTGTGGGACAATATGAACCAGCTTTCGAATCAGCATTATGGTCTATTCCAAAAGATGGGGCCATTACCAAACCATTTGCTACTTCCTATGGATGGCATATTCTGAAACGTAATTCTGTAAAGCCAATAGTAACAGACCCGAAAAACAAAGCCAATTTACAGGAACTGGAACAGACAATAAAAAAAGATAGCCGCTGGAAGTCTTCAAATGATTTTATTTATAATCAGGTTATAACCAAAGGAGGGTTTAAAAAATATTCATTTGACAATGCAGCAGTGTGGGCAATGTCAGATAGTGTATTAAATCTGAAACCAATGTTGCCAGTAGGAAGGTCAATAATAGCTACTACACCCTTGTTTGCAATTGGCGATTCTACTTACGATGCCACTGACTGGGTTAAATATGCAAACACTTATCGTTATAAGCAAGATGGAACCGGGGCTAAACCATGGCCGCAGGTAATGGATGAGTTTGAAAAATTTGCAATGTTAAATTACTACCGTGATCATCTCGAAGATTTCAACGAAGAATTCCGCAGTCAAATGGCAGAATTTAAAGACGGCAATATCTTCTTCGAAATAATGCAGCAGGAAGTTTGGAATAAAGCACAATTAGATTCTGCAACTTTATTAGCACTTTATGAAACAAATAAAGCAAATTATCAGTGGAAAAAAAGTGCTGATGTTGTTATTCTTTTTTGCTCAGATCAAACGATTGCCAACACTGCTTACGATCTTTTAAAAAAGAATCCTTCTGACTGGAGAACTATTGTTGAGCAGTATTCAGAAAAAATTGTTGCTGATTCATCTAGATATGAATTGGATCAGATTCCAAACTTAAACAAGGCCGTTCCAAAAACAGGTATGATAACGACACCACTTCTTAATACAAATGACAACACAGCTTCGTTTGCATACGTAGTGCAGGTGTACAATAACCCGATGCAACGTAGCTTTCAGGATGCAAAAGGATTGGTGATTAATGATTATCAAATAATATTAGAAAACAAATGGAATGAGTCGCTGAGAAAAAAATACCCGGTAGTGATCGATCAGAAAGTGTTGAGCAGTATTTCTAAATGAGGCTAAGAGTTTGAATGAGAGAAAAGAGTAAAGGAGAATCTTCTCAGAGAATAGTAGTCAACTTTTTGAATAAAGTTTTTCAGCGGTAAATATTTTAATATAAATAAAAGAACAAATTTCAACTCAAAAGAAAAATAATCAAGAAAGAAGCAAATTTGCAATAACTCTTTTTCTCCTTCCCTCTTTCAAACTCTTAGCCTATAAATCCTTCACCACCCCCGCCACCACATGTGGACGGCCCAACGTATAATAGTGCAAAACAGGCACTCCTTGTTTCTTCAAATCTTTTGATTGCATTAATAACCACTCGGCCCCAACCTGTTCCACTTCTGCATCGGTTTTGCAATTCAATATTTCATTCGAAAGATCTTTTGGAAGATCAATATGAAAAGTTTTAGGCAGAATAGTTAATTGCTTTTTACTATACACAGGTTTTAATCCTGGTATAATAGGAACAGTAATGCCAGCTGTTCTGCATGCATCTACAAATGCATAAAATTTTGCGTTATCAAAAAACATTTGTGTGATGATGTAATCAGCTCCACCTTCTACTTTTGCTTTCAGGTAAGCCAGATCTGTATCCATATTCGGCGCTTCAAAATGTTTTTCCGGGTAACCCGCAACACCAACACAAAAATCTGTTTTATGAGAGTTCTTTAATTCATCTTCCAGATAAACACCTGAATTCAGATTAACTACTTGCCGTAATAAATCAGATGCATATTTATGACCGCCTGGTTCTGGTTCAAATGCTGTTTCGTTTTTAGCAGCATCGCCCCGTAATACAAGTACATTATCAATACCCAAATAACGAAGATTGATCAATGCATCTTCCGTTTCATTAATGCCAAACCCGCCGCAAATAAGGTGCGGCACGGTATCCACATCATATTTATTCATAATAGCAGCACAAATACTTTCCGTTCCCGGACGTTTACGAACCACTACTTTTTCAAAAGAACCATCAAGTCTTTTTTTAAAAATATGTTCACTGCGATGATATGTTACATTTATAAACGCTGGATTGAACTCCATCAAAGGATCCAGGTGATTATATAACGCTTCTATCCCTTTACCTTTTAACGGGGGTAAAACTTCAAAGGAGATAAGGGTGTCTTTAGCCTGTCTGATATGCTCAATAACCTTCATTGTCTGTAAAAATTCCTGCAAACATACAGCGGTAAAGCATCATATCAAAAGTATGATTTATAAAGGCTCGAAGAATGGATGTTTCTATATCTAAAATTGAATACCGATTGAGATTCCAAACCGTATGCCGGGTAAAAAACCTTTGAAATCGGTTCGTACATTTCTTGCAGCAGCATTCACCGTTACATCCAAATTGTCTCTTAACAAAGGGATATCATTGACAAAACTGTTAATCTCGTCTTCCGCATCCTGTGCTTCTGCATTGGTCCAGGGAAGTCCGTTGCCTGTTTCCTGCGCCAGCATTTTGTGTTTAGCACTATTTGCTTCCGGTCCTAAAAAATAACAATCAATCACAACTTTTTTAGCAATCAAAAACTGAACTCCCAGTTGTGCTCCAATGCCAACTCCACTGTATTCACTAGTGATGTAAAAAGGACGGTTGGTAAGGCCAATTTCAAAGTCCGTATTGGTAACAGCCTTATTATCCAGATATTTTAGATAAGGTTCAAAATAAAATCCTTTCATTGCATTTTTACCAAGGTACATCCTGTAGCCAGCCATTACAGAAAAGGTTTTCATTTTAAAGCTACGGTCTTCATTATCAATTTCAGCAGTCAGTGTGTGTTCGGCCGGTATTCCGATATTAAAAGTGATAGACTTTTTTTTCGCAAAGTTAAATTCAGAACCAAGTCCGATTTTTCCAAAAGCCAAACTTGCAGGCGACCATTTTATGGAATAGGATTTATCAAAAGCTGGTTTTTCTATTTTCTGTGCATATAACTGAAAAAAGGCTGTAAGGAAAATAAATACTATTGTTAGCTTCTTCATATTATTTTTTTAAAATTAAGGAACTACGGTTATTATTTAAAACGATAAGCAGAAAATTTTATTTGATTGCTTTGCCTGTTTGATGTATTTAATTTTGAAAAGCAATCTTCCTTTTTGCCAGGAATCAGATCATTCATTGATCGCTGGCTGGCTGATAGCTGATGTGATTGACAGTAACCATGTAGGACTTTTTTTTTATTTATCACCTTCTCAGTTTGTAGGACACTACCCAAAGAAGCAATTAAAAAAAACAAAATCTGTAAATTTTCAAGACTTTTAGAAGTTTTGCTAAATAGACCAAATTTGTTAATTCCCTTATACAAATCATTCTTATCTCTATGAAACCTTATTTTTGCCTTTCATGGCAGTTACAATCGAAACAAAAGAACTGGTAAAAAAATACGGCAACCGTACTGTAGTAGATCATGTTTCCTTTGAAGTGAAACAAGGAGAAATTGTCGGCTTGCTGGGACCTAATGGTGCTGGAAAGACAACTTCTTTCTACCAGGTTGTCGGACTGGTAAAACCAGACGAAGGCAGAGTTTTCTTTAATGGTGAGGATATTACTTCGCTGCCAATGTATAAGAGAGCTCAGCTGGGAATCGGCTATCTGCCACAAGAAGCATCTGTTTTTCGTAAGCTGAGTGTGGAAGATAATATAGCTGCCATCTTGGAAATGACCAATATGCCAAAGCAGGAGCAAAAACAAAAGTTGGAGTCGTTGCTGAATGAATTCCGGTTGCAACATGTTCGTAAAAGTAATGGTGATGTGCTGAGCGGGGGCGAGAGAAGAAGAACGGAGATAGCAAGAGCATTATCTGTTGATCCAAAATTTATTTTATTAGATGAGCCATTTGCTGGTATTGATCCGATTGCCGTAGAAGATATTCAGGC
>JBDSUW010000192.1:0-3356 GCA_039927535.1 Chitinophagaceae bacterium
AGAAGTACGGCAATGATTTCTGGAGCAAAGTAACTACAGATGCCAGTGCTTACAAGGGATTGTTTTATCCATTTCAAACAGCAATAAAAAAGTATGCCGGAGTAGATTATAAAAATTTCAGAGAAGAGGCATTTACGTATTACAAAAATCAAACGGAAAGGGTTTCGCAAGTAAGAGATGAATATGTGCAGCCAGTTAAAAAGAGTTATGTTACAAATTATTATTTTCCTTACAGTGCTGGTGCTGATTCACTGTTATACCTAAAAACAAGTTATCGCCACCGTCCTGCATTTTATATTAAAGATGCAAAAGGTGAGCACCGCATAAAGACAAGAGATATTGCTACAGATGAGCAGTTTTCTTACCGTAATGGAAAAATCGTTTATGCAGCTTATGAAACGGATGCCCGATGGGGATGGAAAGATTATAGTGTAATTAAATTGCTGGATGTACAAACAGGCAGACAACAAACACTAACGCATAAGACAAAATATTTTACGCCTGATATATCGGCAGACGGCAACTTCGTTGCGGCTGTTCAATTTAATGAGAATGGTAAAAGTGAATTGCATATCATCAATACCAGTGACGGACAAATAATTAACAGGATCTATTCGCCTGCTATCAATTTATTTACTGATCCTAAATTTCTGGATGATAAAACAATTATTTCTGCGGTAAGGCTAAATGATGGCAGGATGTACCTAGCTAAAACAATAGTGTCGACAGGCGAAACAGTACAGCTTACTAATCCTTCCTTTAATGTAATTGGTTATCCATCTGTCAGCAATGGAGTTATTTATTACACAGCAAGCTATGCTGGCAACGATGATGTTTTTGGTTTGCGGATGAGTGACAATAAAATTTTCAGAATAAGTGATGGCCCATTGGGCAACTATAATGTGAATGTTGCTGGAGGAAAGATTACCTGGTCTTCTTTTACTGCCGAAGGCTACCAGCTAAAACAAATGGATGAGAAAGATATTAAGTGGGTTGAAATAAGTAAAGCAGTCGCTACTTCGCTGGATATAAAATTTCAAAAAGAGAATAAAGCAGGAGTTGGCGATGTAGTAAGCGGAAAAGCTTTACAACGGCAATTTGCGGTCAGCAATTATAGCAAAAGCACAAAGCTGATAAATCTTCATAGCTGGCGACCCAATTATGACGACCCTGTTTTTTCTTATTCAATTTATGGGCAGAATGTATTGAATACGTTGCAAACAGAACTTTATTACCAGTATAATGAGAATGATAAAACAAATGCTGTTGGGGTCAATGCTATTTATGGAGCATTGTTTCCAAATATATCTTTGGGTACTGAATATACGTTTGACAGAAGTACCGTAATTGGTAACAAGTTGCGGCAATGGAACCAGTTAGACTCACGGATTGGATTAAGTATTCCATTAGATTTCGCTAGTGGGCAAACATTTAAGAATTTCAATTTGGCCAGTTATTATGTGCTGCGCAATGAATTTAATAAAGGGTTTTATAAAGATTCTCTGGGAAGTACTTCCTACAGTTATTTGTTGCACTCAGTATCCTGGTCGCAGCAAATACAAAGAGCGGTGCAGCATATATATCCAAGATTTGCTTATTCAATTAGTGCGAATCAACGACATGCTATTACCAATGTAAAAGGTTCTCAATTTATTGCAAACGGCACATTGTATGTACCAGGGGTTTTATCAACACATAATGTGGTATTAACCGGATCCTTCCAGCAAAGAGATACCTTGTCGCAACTGGTATTCTCCAACCGGTTTAACTATTCAAGAGGTTATGAGGGAAGATATTTTTCCCGAATGTGGAGGTTGTCTGCTAATTATCATTTGCCATTATTTTATCCTGATTGGGGTTTTGGAAGTATTGTTTACCTGCAACGGGTAAGAGCCAATGCCTTTTATGATTTTACCAAAGTTTATTCTAAGGATAAGAAAATTACGAGAGATCAACGAAGTGTGGGTGGTGAAATATTCTTTGATACCAAATGGTGGAATCAATATCCGGTTAGTTTTGGTTTTCGGGCCAGCCGCCTGTTAGACCCCGATCAGTTTGACGGATATAAAGGAATGCGATATGAATTTGTACTACCGGTGAGTTTGATACAGCGATAATTAAAAATGCAAGAATTTTAATTTATAATGAGTTTAGGCTTTCTTCAATTACCTTGATCTTTTCTTCCGCATCGCCCTTTTTCTTTCTTTCTATTTCTAGAATTTCTGGTTTGGCATTTTGTACAAACTTTTCATTGCTGAGTTTTTTATCAACTGAAATAAGAAAGCCTTTTAAGTAGTCAAGGTCTTTTTGCAATTGTTGTTTTTGGGAACTGGTGTCAAGTTCTGCAGTCGTTTCAATAAATATTTTATCTTTTTGCACAACAACTGTTATGCTATTTGGAATATTTTCTGAAGCATAACTGATAGATTCTGCATTTACCTGTTTCAAAAGAATACTTTCAATGGCAGCATACACTTTTTTATTTTCAGGTTGAATATGCAACTTGATTGTGTCCTTAGGCTTTAACTGATTTTTGTTTCTCGCATCACGGATGGCAGTTATAACTTCCTTCAGGAAAGCAGCATCTGACAACATTGTTGTTGCAGTATTTTTTATTGCAGGATATTGTTTTACCGTCAGGTCGTCTTTTCTTTCTTTTAATTGATGATAAATTTCTTCGGTAATAAAAGGCATGAAAGGATGCAGTAATTGCATTAACTGTTCAAAGAAACCGATTGTCTTTTCGTAAACAGCTTTATCAATTGGTTGTTCAAAGCCCGGCTTGATCCATTCCAGATACCAACTACAGAAATCATCCCAGATAAGTGAATAGATAGTTTTTAGTGCAGTACTTAAATTAAAATCTTTGAATTGTGTATCAAGCTCAACTCTTACTTCATTTAATCTGCTTTCAAACCATTCTGTCGCAAATTTATTCTCCATCGGAACGTTTTCAACGATCTGACGGTTAATATCAGTAAAAACATTGGAATCAGCCTGACGACCATCCCACATTTTTATCAACTTCAATGCATTCCACATTTTATTGATAAAAAAACGTCCTTGTTCATTTCCTGCCTGATCCCACATCAGATCATTTCCTGCCGGCGAGGAGATCATAATGCCAAAGCGAACAGCATCGGCACCATCTTTTTCTATCATTTCAATCAAGTCAGGGGAATTTCCAAGGCTCTTACTCATTTTTCTTCCCTGCTTATCCCGAACGATTCCGGTAAAGTAAACTTCATTAAAAGGTTTTTCACCTTTGTATTCAAAGCCTGCCATTATCATTCTGGCCACCCAGAAAAAAATAATTTCCGGAGCGGTAACTAATGTATTGGTAGGATAATAATAAT
>JBDSUW010000193.1:0-18448 GCA_039927535.1 Chitinophagaceae bacterium
TGCCCGTTATTTTGGAAGAATTTATCAATATGTTGGTGATGAGGCTGTGGTTACCTGGCCGCTAAAGAAAGGAATTAAATTTGCCGTTTGCATCCGTTGTTTTTTTGCCATTCAAAAGCAAATAAGACGGTATAAAGCATATTATGAAGAAAGGTATGGAAGAGTGCCAGAATTTAAAGCAGCATTACATGGAGGTCCAATAGTTGTATCAGAAGTTGGAAAATATAAATCTGAAATTGCCTATCATGGTGATGTGTTAAATACTACAGCAAGAATGTTAGGTAAATGTCATGAACTGGTGTCTGAATTATTAGTTTCAGATACAGTACTTAAACTGGTTGAATTGCCCAAATACATTAAGGCAGATCAAATGGGGACATTTCAGTTAAAAGGTAAATTACAGGAAATAGAATTACATTCTGTTTATTTGTCCAAAGACAGGGATGCATTAATTCAACATCGCCGTCGGTTATTTAGCCGAAAAAAGCAAAAAAGTATTTCCAACTAAATTAGTTATCAGAATTTTTGATGCTGAAATTATCCTCTGAATTTTGAGCTTGCTTCTGGACTTCCTGGACAGCCATATTTTTGCGAAGCACAGGCCGAAAGGAATACAATTACCATTAAAATTGCAAAAGCTGTAAGAATCTTATTTTTCATCTGTTGGGATATTTAAAGGTAAACGGAAATCTGTTCAAAATATTTTGTTGCGACAAAGGTAAGAATTCTTTTTCGTTTATTTTTATGCCAGCTGATTCTTGAAAATGCGGCAATTCAATACTTAAATGCTTGATTTTCTTTATTTATTATGCATTTTTTTTCGATGAACCCTTTTTTTAAAAGGAATATAATCTGTTACCTTTACCGCCCTTAATATTATTAAAATAAGAGAAATTACTAACCTGATGTTACAACTTAAAAAGCCCTTAGCTATTATTGATCTGGAAACGACTGGTGTGAACCCGGGAACTGACCGGATCGTTGAAATCGCCATTGTAAAAATATTGACAGATGGAACTAGAAGTGTAAAATGTAAACGAATCAACCCTGGAATGCCAATCCCAAAATCTTCCAGTGATATACATGGAATTACGGATGAAATGGTAAAAGATGAGCCAACTTTTAAGCAAGTGGCTCAGGAATTAAAGCAAATGCTGGATGGTTGTGATTTTGCGGGGTATAATTCCAACCGGTTTGATATTCCTTTATTGATGGAAGAATTTTTAAGAGCGGAGGTTGATTTCGATATGAAGAACCGTAAACTGCTTGATGTACAGAATATTTTTCACAAAATGGAACCGAGAACATTAACTGCAGCTTATAAATTCTATTGCAGTAAATCATTGGAAGGAGCACATAGTGCCGAAGTAGATGCAACAGCTACCTATGAAATTTTAGAGGCCCAGATAAAACATTACAGTGAGCTGGGAAATAATATTGACTCAATTCTAAAAGTAATTGGTGAAGATCAGGTGGTTGATTTTGCCCGTAGGTTTGTAATGGAAAATGGAACTGAGGTCTTCAATTTTGGTAAATTTAAAGGTCGCCCCGTTTCAGAAGTTCTTAAAGCTGAGCCCCAGTATTACGACTGGATGATGAAAGGTGATTTCCCACAACATACCAAACAAAAACTGACAGAAATTTACACCCGTACTATGCTCAAGAAAAGCTGATGGAAACAATCACAACCGTTTGTATTTTTTAACACAGCATCTCTACTGTTTTTCGTAAATTCGGTGTTAACAGTTTATATTTATTGAGTGGAAAAGTTAGTTATCATTCCTACATATAATGAGAAGGAGAATATCAGCAATATTCTGCATGCTATCTTTAATCTGAATGATGGATTTCATGTAGTAGTGATTGACGATGGCTCTCCTGATGGCACTGCTCAGATTGTAAAAGAACTCATCCTTAAATTTTCTGATAAACTTTTTATAGAACAAAGAATAGGTAAGCTG
This sequence comes from Chitinophagaceae bacterium, assembly GCA_039927535.1. Taxonomy (GTDB): domain Bacteria; phylum Bacteroidota; class Bacteroidia; order Chitinophagales; family Chitinophagaceae; genus JJ008. The sequence goes on from JBDSUW010000193.1 coordinate 1,962, forward strand.
GGATTAGGAACAGCCTATATCCACGGTTTTAAATGGGCGATAGAAAAAGATTATCAATTCATTTTTGAAATTGATGCAGACTTTTCTCATAATCCAGACGATTTGCCAAGGCTTTACAATGCCTGTAAAAATGAAGGAGCTGATGTTGCCGTTGGGTCAAGATATGTAAAGGGTGGTGGTGTTGTTAATTGGCCAAGCAATCGTATTGCATTATCAAAAGGAGCTTCTCTCTATACAAGAATGATAACCTGGATGCCTATAAAGGATCCTACTGCTGGTTTTGTTTGTTATAAAAAAGAAGTACTTGATACTATTAATCTTGATGAAATACGTTTTGTTGGCTATGCATTCCAAATTGAAATGAAATTTGCCGCTTGGAAATTGGGATTTAAAGTAAAAGAAGTTCCTATCATCTTTCAGGATAGAACTTACGGTGTTTCAAAAATGAACAAGGGAATCGTAAAGGAAGGGATTTGGGGTGTGCTTAAGTTACGTTGGAACAGCATGTTTAAAAATTACAGGAAACGGGTAAAAAAAAATGATTCTTTAAAAACCGTAGCAATGAAGGACGAAGAAGTTCTTGTTCAAACAAAATAACCTCACTATTTTATAGTCACTTTTCTTTAGTTTGCAGGCGAATGAAAAAAGCCTTTTTCCAACTCCATATTGCTGTTTTTCTTGCCGGGTTTACCGGAATTCTTGGAAGGCTTATCACCTTAAATGAAGGAATGATTGTATGGTACAGACTTTTGCTTACTGCTGCTACCATGTGGATTTTGTTTGGACTGATGAAGAAATTGCAAAAGATTCCGGTTATTGATATCATTAAGATCTCTGCAGTGGGCTTTATTGCGGCTATGCATTGGGTTACTTTTTATGGCTCCATAAAATATTCGAATGTCTCAGTTTCACTAGTTTGTTTTTCTGCTATCAGTTTCTTCACCGCTTTGTTTGAGCCGTTGATTTTAAAAAAGAAAATGAACTGGACAGAGTTAACACTTGGTCTTATTACATTAAGCGGTATCTATATCATCTTTCACTTCGATACGCATTATAAAACAGGAATTTTTCTAGGAATTATATCAGCCATACTTGCTTCCTTGTTTCCCATTTTCAACCGGGAGTTTTTAAAAAGAACAAATGTTGAAACGATGCTCACTTGGCAACAAACAGGAGGTTTGATTGTGTTGTCTGCATTGCTACCCTTTTACTTGAATAAATTTCCAGTTGATGGTTTTATCCCATCATTGGAAAACTTTGGTTGGTTGTTGGTATTGGCATGGTTCTGCTCAGTATTGGCATTTAAACTTTCAGGAAATGCATTGAAAAGGCTTTCCGCTTTTACCGTTAATCTTACTTACAATTTAGAACCTGTTTATGGAATTATACTTGCTTTTATAGTGTATAAAGAAAACGAGTTTTTAAGCAAATGGTTTTATGTTGGTTTCGCCGTGATTGCTTTGGCATTGATAATCCATATTTATTTATTAATTAAAGTTGAAAAGAAACTAACAGAAAATGCAGTCAGTTGATTACCATAAAAAGATAATTGAATATTATAAGGACACAGAGAATGCTTACAAAGATTCCTGGGATTTGAAAAACAGTCTCGCCATTCATTATGGCTATTGGGATGAAAAAGTAAAATCTTTTCCAGAATCGTTGCTACGGATGAATGAAGTGATGATTGAAGCAGCAGCTATCAAACCTACTGACAAAGTGTTGGATGCCGGATGTGGAGTTGGTGGCAGTAGTATTTTTATGGCAACTGTTTTGGGTTGTAATGTTACAGGCATCACTTTGAGTGAACGACAGGTGCAACAGGCAAAAGAAAATGCAGCAAAAAAAAATGTTGCTGGTTTGGTAGATTTTAAAGCAATGAATTATAGTACAACTGATTTTTCCGATGCAAGTTTTGATGTGGTCTGGGGATGCGAAAGCATTTGTTATGCTGATGATAAAGAAAAATTTATCAAAGAAGCATTTCGTCTTTTAAAACCTGGTGGCAGGTTAGTGGTTGCAGATGGTTTTGTAACAGACTTTGCTAATAATGAAAATCCGATCATTCGACAATGGGCAGATGGCTGGCAGGTGAATTATCTAGAATCGCCAGACCGGTTTCAAAATTTTATGCAGGCAGCTGGTTTTACAGATATTAATTATCGTAATATATCGAAAGAAGCTGCTCATTCTTCCCGGCGTTTGTATCGGTTTTATTTTCTGGCAAGGCTTTATCTGCTTTGGAAAAAAGTCAATTTCTCTAAACCTGCCACTGATATGCAGAAGAAGAATATTATGGCCTGCAAATTTCAATACAAGGGAATGAAAAAGGGACTTTGGCAATACGGTATTGCCGTTGGTAAAAAGCCGTAAAACATTTACCTTTTCACCATTATCTTTAGTGCATCCAAAACTAAACAGATGAAATGAACCATAAAAATTTTCGAGCAATTTATTCAAATTGACGATGAAAGTATTTAAGATGAATTACAGCTGACCAATTCTAAAATAAAAATATACAGATGAAAAGGCTCATTTTTAGCACCACAGTTTTATTTTCCTCCACTATTTTATTTGCACAAAAAAAACCGTTGGATCATACCGTTTATGATGGCTGGCAAAGCATTGGTGAACGAATGATTAGCAACGATGGTAAATGGGTGGTTTACACTATTAATCCACAGGAAGGCGATAACGAACTGGTGATACAATCATCAGATGCAATTTATAAGAAAGTTGTACCAAGAGGTTATAATGCTATGATAACCGAAGACAGCCGATATGCAGTGTTTAAGATCAAGCCTTTCTTTGCTGACACAAGAGAAGCCAAAATAAAAAAGAAAAGGCCAGACGATACGCCAAAGGATTCTTTTGCCATAGTAGAATTAGGGAAAGATAGTGTTTGGAAGCAACCCAGAGTGAAAAATTATAAAACACCTGATAAAGAAGCAGGTTGGGTAGCTTATCACCTGGAAAAAACAATCGATAAAAAAGAAACTGCAAAGAAACCCGAATCATCAGATAAGAAAATTGCTGATAGTTTGAACAGGGTTATTGATTCATTATATAACGTAATTGAATCAATGCCTACGAAAAAGAAAAAAAACAGGAATGAAGATCTAAATGAACGAGAGGAAACTATTGACTATTCACCATTGACTATTGACCAGAAAGATGCCGACGGCGATGAAACTCCTGCAGCTCCAACTGATGCCGGAACGGATTTAGTTGTTCGAAACATGGCTGATGGAAAAGAAAAGACATTTAAAAATGTTTTAGAATATTATTTCAGTAAGAAAGGGAAGCAATTGCTGGTTGAGCAAGCTAAAAATCCAAAAGATAGTTTAAGTAAAACTTCAGTGTTTGTGTATGACCTGGATAAAGCAGCGACAACTTTTTTAAGTAATGGAGGAAACGATTTCAAGAATTTCTCTTTTTCGGAGGATGGTGCACAGGTGGCTTTTGTAGCCGAAAGAGATGCTAAGCCAAAAGAGTTGCAGAAGTTTTATAAACTATGGTATTATAAAAATGGAATGGACAGTGCAGCTTTGCTTGTTGATAAAAATTCAGTCGGAATGGAATTGGGTATGACGGTGAGTGAATACGCTAATCTTAGTTTCAGTAAATCAGGCAACCGTTTATTTTTTGGAACAGCACCTATTCAACCACCAAAGGATACCACACTGATAGATATTGATCTGGTAAAATTGGATGTGTGGCATTATAATGATGATTACCTACAACCCGTTCAGTTAAAAAGATTGCAAAGGGATTTGCAAAACAATTATCTGGCAGTATATCATTTTGGGGATAATAGTTTACAGCAATTGGAAACTGAAGAAATTCCAACTGTTTACCAAACCAATGAAGGTGATGGCAATCAATTTGTAGGCGTAACAGATTTTGGCAAACGGGTAGAAAGTCAATGGACAGGCTCTACTAAAAAAGATATTTATGCTATTAATGTAAAAGACGGAAGTAAAAAGTTAGTGAAGAAAGATTTGGACGGATTTGTTTCGCCTCAACTTGTTTCATCAACCGGAAAATATATAATGTGGTACGACAGCAAGGCGAAGAATTATTTTGCATGGGATGGAACATCAACCAAAAATATTACATCGAATATTAAATATCCTTTGTGGGATGAAGAACATGATTCGCCGAGTGACCCGCCGCCGTATGGTGTAATGGGCTGGTATAAAAACGACTCTTTATTATTTGTTTATGATAAATATGATATATGGGAAATTAATCCTTCTAATTCTTTTAGTGTAAAAAATATCACCAATGGAAGAGTAAAGAATGAAGCGTACAGGTATATAAAAACAGATAATGAAGAAAAATTTATTGTATTATCCCCTATGATTTTTCTAAAATTTACTGATAAAATTACTAAGAGTGAAGGATTAGCACATTTGGGAATTACCACCAATAATAAGTTTAGCGTAGCAAGAGAATACAAAGATAAATACCAATTAACTTCTTTCCTCAAAAGTAAAGATGGAGAAGAAATGGTTGTTTTAAAAGAATCTTATAAGGAAAGTCCAAATTTATACTCAAGTGTTGCGGAAAATTCAACATCACATGGAATAAGAATGACTCCCTATAACTATAGTTTTCCAACCAAACTTTCTTCCATTAACCCACAACAAAATGATTACAACTGGGGAACAGCAGAATTGTACAAATGGAAAGCCTTCGATGGAAAAATGTCTGAAGGTGTTTTGTACAAGCCTGAAGATTTTGATTCCACAAAAATGTATCCGATGATTATGTACTTTTATGAAACCCATTCCAACACTTTATATGATTACATTGATCCAACACCCACAGGCAGTAGATTGAATGTACCTTTCTTTGTAAGCCGAGGCTATGTTGTTTTTTCTCCGGATATACATTATACCACAGGTAAGCAATCAAAAAATACATACGATTATGTAGTAAGTGCTGCTCAATCTCTGGCAAAGAAAAAATGGATTGATGGTGCTAATATTGGCATACAAGGCCAAAGCTGGGGAGGTATACAAGTAGCACAGCTAATTACTATGACCAATATGTTTAAAGCAGCATGGGCAGGTGCTCCTGTTGCAAACATGACAAGTGCATACGGCGGTATTCGTTGGGGTACTGGTGTTACTCGTCAGTTTCAATACGAAAAAACACAAAGCAGGATTGGAGCTACATTATGGGAGCGGCCAGACCTTTATATAGCAAACTCTCCGTTGTTTCATTTACCTAAAGTAAAAACACCTTTGGTTATTATGGCCAATGATGCGGATGGAGCAGTTCCCTGGTACCAAGGTATCGAACTATTTACCGGAATGAGAAGACTTGGTAAAAAAGTTTGGATGCTTACTTATAATGGCGAAGATCATAACCTTGTACAGCGTATTAATAAGAAGGATATTTCAATACGAGAGCAACAATATTTTGACTGGTTATTGAAAGGTGAGAAGCCACCAAAATGGATAACAGAAGGTGTTCCTGCAGTGAAGAAAGGAAAAGATTGGGGGCTGGAATTAGTAGATTAATAAGTATTGTCACCCCGGCCTTGAGCCGGGGTCTTTCTTTTTATTTAATATTATTTTAAAATGATACCGGTTGAAGCCCGGTATGACGTTAGCTTGCTTATGCAGCCTCACTGATAAATTTCACCAAACTCCTTTTTGCAACCGGCAATAAAGTTTCATCAACCGGAAATTTTAGATTTGTTTCAATACAATACACTGCAGGATTAGGCAGGTCTTTCCAATGGCGGATCAAATCTGCTTTAATATTTTCATACGTATGAGAAATTGTCCGTTGCCTGTTATCAAGGAATAAGGTTCGGATACTTCTGTATTTTTCATCATGCTTCTCAAAAATTGAAAGCCGGTAATGATACACATCCGTTTGATTGGCTTCACCCGAGCTTAAAAAGAAATAACCCTCTCTTGTATCAAGGGGAATAATGCCAACAGGGTTTATGCTGATCTTATCTTGTACAAATTCATATATTTCAGTTCCGTTGCGGATTGTTTTCTGAATCTTAGAAGCCGAAAAATGGATAATGTCTTCCAGTTCCTGCATCATTTCATCATCCTGTATCAGTTGTTCATACAGCACCTGTAGTTTTTCCATTTGTATCCCGGTCAGTTTTTTTGGGAAATGTTCCTGCAAATATTTTTTATTTTCCCGGAAGGCGACAATATTATTATAGTGAAAAACCATATCGGCCAATTGCGGATATAATTTATTTTCGTCGAAGTGTTTATTCACTTCCTGCAGGTAGGCGAGGAGGGTGTATTTCTTTAATTCAAAATCAATACGGCCTTCGGCAAACCAGGTTTCGGATAATGATTTCATAGTGTTTCTGGGTTTCGTTAAACTAATGTACAAAAAAGACTGAATAACAAGAAAGGAAGTTTAATTTAGTTTGTTAAAACAATTCACATGCGGTTAATAATTTTATTTCTTTCGGTAGTTCTTTTTTCCTGTAGTAATACAATCTATGTAGTTCGCCATGCAGAAAAAGCATCGGGTATTGATATGGCAACGATGAAACCATCCACAGATCCGCCATTGACCATTGAAGGTGAAGAAAGAGCATTGGCATTAAAACAAATATTGGGAAGCAAGAATGTAAAACATATTTTTTCTACCAATACGTTACGTGCCATTTCCACAGCTAAGCCTTTGAAGGAATTATATCTAGGTGTGCCAATTCAGATTTACAGCAGCAGACCAGATTCAATGAATGCGTTTATTCAACGAATAAAAGCAATAAAAAAAGGTGATGTGTTAATTGTCGGTCATTCCAATACCATTGATGATATTGCAAATAAAATTGCAGGTTCAACGGTTGTTCCAGGAGATTTAAATGAATCTATTTACGACAACCTGTTTATCCTAAAAAGAAAAGGTGATAAATATGTATTTACAAATGGGAAATATGGTAAGCCGTCTCAATAGGGAGGAAATTATTTTTGCCGGGAAGGCGGGAAGAAAACAAGTTTATAAGAATATAAACTTATCGTCTTATTTTCTTACCGGCTACTATTAATACTCTCTATCCCCATCAAAATTTTCCAACTCTTTTGCAACAGCCGTTAAGAATGTAGCTCCCAAACTTCCATCTACAATACGATGGTCGTAGCTCATACTTAAATACATCATGTGGCGAATTGCAATACTGTCTCCAGCAGGAGTTTCTATGACAACTGGTCTTTTCTTAATAGCACCAACAGCCAATATTGCAACCTGTGGTTGATTAATGATTGGCGTTCCCATCAAACTTCCAAATGTTCCCACATTGGTCATAGTAAAAGTGCCGCCTTTTGTATCATCTGCTTTTAGTTTGCCATTGCGGGCATTATCGGCTAAAGAGTTTACTTGTTTAGCAAGGCCAACCAGGTTTAACTGATCTGCTCCTTTTATTACCGGAACGATAAGGTTGCCACTTGGTAAAGCAGTCGCCATGCCGATATTAATATCTTTCTTAATGATAATATTGTTGCCATCAAGCGAACAATTGATTAATGGAAATTTCTTAATGCAACGTACAACTGCTTCTATAAATAATGGAGTGAAAGTAATTTTTGTCCCTTCTCTTTTTTCAAATTCGTTTTTCACTTTATTCTTCCACATCACCATATTGGTAACATCAGCTTCGGTGAAACTGGTTACATGTGGACTCGTTTGCTTGCTCCGAACCATATGGTCTGCAATCAGTTTCCGCATTCTGTCCATTTCAATAATTTCTACATTTCCAGTGTAAGTTGTGAGCTGTTGATTAGAGTTTGCTACATTTGATTCAGATTGTTTTTGTTCTGTTTTTGAAACAGACATTTGGGAAGTGGGCTGACTCATGACTCCCGATTGATGACTCCCTGACTTCCTATTACTTACAAACTGTAAAATATCTTTCTTAGTCACTCTTCCTTCATTACCTGTACCTGGAATTTTTTCCAAATCAACCATGCTGACACCTTCGCTAGCAGCAATATTTAACACTAAAGGAGAATAAAAGCGATTAGTTGAGCTATTTGTTGCTTGAGTTTGCGCAGTCGCAGGACGTTGAATTGTTTCCACCACTTCAGCCATCTGATCTGGCTGGGTTGGTGCTGCTTGGCTAATTTGTGTTGAAACCTGGAAATGTTGAGTAACGGTTTCCGCAGCTTCAGTTTTTATCCTTGCTATCACCGTACCAATCGGCACAACATCATTCACATTAAAAAGAATTTCTTGAAGCACACCAGCAACAGTACTCGGTACTTCACTATCCACTTTATCTGTAGCAATTTCCAGCACCGTTTCATCCATCTCCACAGTATCTCCGGGTTGCTTCAACCATTTCAAAACGGTAGCTTCCATTATACTTTCACCCAGCTTCGGCATTATTAGATCAACAACAGCCATAATATTGTTTAAGATTTAAGATTTTAGATTGCAGATTTACAAAAAAAGTAAAAAACTCCTGACTTGGAATCCTCAACCTGATACTGGCTGATAATAGCAATCGGGTCAAAGGTAAAGTTTTCCAGCTAATCATTTTTAATCAGGATTTTCTTGGTTCTTTAGGATAAATTTCCGTAGAAAGTTCAGTGCATTCGCTGCTGTCATCTCAATATTTCGTTGTCTTTCAAATCGAAGATGTAATACAGTTGTCTCAATTTTATTCTTATCAGCCACACCAATCCATACGGTTCCAACTGGCTTATCGGCTGTTCCTCCATCTGGACCCATGATACCAGAAACTGCAACAACATAATCTACATTTAAGGTGTTAATAGCACCTTTTGCCATTTCAGTAACTGTTTCTTCACTAACTGCTCCTGTTTTCTCTAGTGTTTCTTTTTTTACGCCAAGTATATTTTCCTTTGCCTCATAAGAGTAACTGACCACCGAGCCATTATAATACACCGAAGAGCCAGGAATAGAAGTTATCAAATGTGCAATATAACCACCGGTACAACTTTCAGCAGTTCCCATTGTCTTGCCTTTTGCTTTCAGAATTTTTCCGATTACTTTTTCCAAGCCTTCATCTTCATCCGATACCAGATACTCTTTCACGATGCTCATCATTCTATCAAAAAAAGGCATCAATTCTTTTTCTACTTCTTCTTTATTCTTTCCCGTAGTCGTCAATCTTAGTTTTACCATACCATAATTAGGTAAGTACGCAAGTTTAATATGTGACGGAAGAGTTGGTTCAAAGTCTTTCAACATTTCTGCCAGCATAGATTCACCAATACCTGCGGTGAAAGCAGTTTTATGTATAATAGCAGGCATTGTAAATTCTCGGAGAATAAAAGGAATTACTTCATCCATCATTAATCCTTTCATTTCGTGGGGAACACCGGGTAAAGAAATAAATACGGGAATGACCTCCCCAAACCCCTCCGAAGGAGGGGCTTCAGAGTCTGATGTTGCTGACTTTCCTTTTTTCAATTCGAGAAGGATGCTGTTAATAGTATTATCAGTTTCACTTAATATTTGTTCGTTGGTGAAACGAATAACATCAAAGCCAAGTCGATTTAAGTCGTGGGTTCGTTCTGCATCACTCATTTTATTTTCTGGCAATTGGTGATACAACCCATCTACTTCAATTATTAAGTTTCGATGTATGCATACAAAATCTGCGATGTATGAACCAATGATATGTTGCCTTCTGAATCTGTATCCAGCCATTTTTTTTCCTCTAACATTTTCCCAAAGAAACTTTTCTGCTTCTGTAGGGTTACTTCTATGTTCATCAACAAATTTTTTAAGTAATCCGTAAGTATTAGGATCTGTAGTTACATACCTGTAATCACTCTTTGATTTATCGGAGTCTAAAGCCCCTCCTTCGGAGGGGTTTGGGGAGGTTTTTGGGGCTCTAAACAACATCCCCGGAGCTGTCCCTCTCTTATTCATTAGTACCATACACACATCCGGCACTTCAGCCTGCCTGAGGTTACTTTCCAGCATTGGACCAGAGCGACGAAAAACTTTTTCAAATAAATATTTTACTTGATCCAGCACTTCTTCATTCACCACCATCTTACCGCCAAAGTATTTACAAAGAAGCGGTTTGGTAATATCATCAGCCGTAGGGCCAAGTCCACCAGTAATGATAATGATATCTGAATTTTCTCCTTCTTCATCCAATGCCTGCCATATATCATCATATACATCGCCAACTGCAACTCTTCTTCGTACCCATACACCGATTTTATTCAGTTCCTGTGCAATAAAGGCTGAATTGGTGTCAATTGTTTGTCCAATTAATAGTTCATCTCCAATGGTGATAATGGATGCATTAATCTGTTTCAATAGATATGTTTAAGATTATTTTTCAAACGACACATCTTCATACAAAGCATTCAATGGAATTGTAAGATTTATTGTGGAGATAACAAACTGACTGGAAAGTTGTTTGAATTCTGTGAGTATCCAGCTATCATCCAATTGGCGTTTGTAAATTTCTACTGATACAGAAGTAGAATCTATCAGAATGTATTCTTTTAATGTTTTAATACTTCTGTATAAATGGAATTTCGTACCCCGATCATAATCTTTTGTTGACTTTGATAAAATTTCAATTATTACTGATGGGTTTAAAACAGTGTCATTTGATTCATCAGGTGTTTCGGGTTTTCCACAAATCATTGAAATATCAGGATAAGTATAAAAGGAATTTAAAGGGATGTGGATGCGCAAGTCGCTGCCAAATGGTTTACAGTTGCTTCCTTTCAGTTTATGACTAATATCTCCATAGACATTATGGAAAATGATATTATGCTGAAGTGAGGCCCCGGATATGGCAAAAACTTCTCCCTGAAAATATTCATGCTTTTCAGTAGCTTCTCTTTCCGCCAATAAATATTCCTCCTGCGAAATAAAATTGTATTTCGGAGCTGGTTCTTTAACTTCATTTTCCATATTCCAAATTTAATTCTTTTTATTTTTGATGAAAAGTATATTTATGAAACTTGTTTTCTCATTTTTTATATGTTTTTTCTCTCTTATTATCAATGCACAGTCTATTCCGCAAAACTTACAAAAAGCCTGGCAGCTATTTGAAAGTGACAGCCAGTTAAAACATGCCATTAGTTCCTTGTATGTCATTGATGCAAAGACGGGACATGTTGTATTCGATAAAAACTCGCAGATTGGCTTGGCACCTGCCTCTACACAAAAAATAATTACTTCTGCTACTGCTTTTGAGTTGTTGGGGAAGGATTATAGATATGAAACAAAAATTGGGTTTAATGGCACTATTAAAAATGATACTTTGTTTGGAGACTTGATGATTAAAGGTGTTTCAGATCCAACACTTGGATCATGGAGGTATAAAAGTACAAGCCGACATAAATGTCTTGAAGAGATTGCAAAAATCTTAAATAATAAAAACATAAAAATTGTTACCGGAGATATTTTTATTGATGAAAGTGGTTTCGATACTCAAACTACACCAGATGGATGGATTTGGCAAGATATGGGTAATTATTATGGTGCAGGTTCGGCAGCACTAAGCTGGAATGAAAATCAATACGATTTGATTTTAGAATCAGGGACGAAAATTGGCGATCCAGTTAAAATAGTCAGAACAGAGCCAGAGTTAGATATATATGCTATGTTGAACGAAATAAAATCAGGACCCAAAGGAAGCGGAGATAATGCATATATATATCTTGCTCCAAATACAGTAAATGGTTCTTTAAAGGGGACAATTCCCGTAGATGAAACTAATTTTAAAATTTCTGGTTCATTTGGGTATCCCTCTGGACAATTTTACAAGGAACTTAATGCTACACTGAAATTAGCTGATATAAATTTGATAGGAAAATTAAATACAACTTTATATCTTATAGCAAATGGTTCTTCTCCCAATATTGATTTCAAACCACTTGATTCACTAAGTTCTCCCTCCCTCGATTCCATATCATACTGGTTCCTCAAAAAAAGTATCAATCTGTATGGTGAAGCTCTAATAAAAACATTTGCTTACGAAAAGGACGGTTTTGGCAGTACTGATGAGGGAGTAAAAATTGTAAAAGATTTCTGGAAGCAAAAAGGAATCGATGAGGATGAATTAAATATCAGCGATGGTTCGGGGCTATCACCACAAAACAGAGTAACTACCCATGCACAGGTGGAAATTTTGAAATATGCCAAAACAAAAGATTGGTTTCCTTATTTCTATGATGGCATACCTGATTACAATGGCATGAAAATGAAAAGTGGAACCATTAGAGACGTTAAAGGTTTTTGTGGTTATCACAAAGCAAAGGATGGTAAAGAATATATCTTTTCATTTTTGGTTAATAATTACAATGGACGGAGTTCTGGTGTAGTGAGCAAGATGTATAAGATACTGGATGTACTGAAGTGAATGGGTAATAGTGAGTAGTAAATGGTAGGCAGAATTCCCTTACTTTCACAGTCGCCATTAAAAACAACAAATTTCAAACCACAAACTAATTGTTATGTCAGAACAAAATTTTAAAAACCATAGCCGCCTTGTTCCAAATTATCATTTCATCGGAGGGTTATTATTGCTGTTAGGTTTCGGTGGAAGTATTGTTAACCTTCTTCATGCAGATGCTCACACACATTATTCTGCAGCGTTACTGGTAGTTGTTTTTGTTATATTAATAATCATTTTCTGGTATGCCAGAGTATTTGCATTAAAAGCACAGGACAGGGCCATCCGTGCCGAAGAAAACTTCCGCCATTTTATTCTTACCGGCAAGCCATTGGATAAAGCTTTACTTATAAGTCAAATCGTAGCTCTTCGTTTTGCAAGTGATGAGGAATTTGCATCTTTGGCAAAAAGAGCTGTTGATGAAAAGTTAAGTCAAAAGCAAATTAAAGAAGCAGTACAAAACTGGAGAGCTGATTTCGACAGAGTTTAAAGTCCAAATTGCTGTAGAAAAGGAATATCCATTTTTAAAAGCCATGGCGATGCGATGGCTGCAATCCAAATAAGAAAGATCATAATTTTTCCGGGAATGGACATGTCCTGTATCAGATGACGGTGCAACAGGGTTTGCACCATTGTCATTATTTTTTCTTCTTTTTCATCGTACTCAAATGGTGGTGCAGGATTTACATCTTTGAATGCAGGATAGTCATCTATTAATATATTCCTGATCTTCCAGTAATCACTATCCGGCAAGTCTTCATATTCAAGATCTGTATTGATGCCTTCTTCTTCAATTCTCTTTTCAATTGAAGAAATATTTTTTTCGCCAAACATTCTTAACAACATCATGGCAGGAAAAATTAGCAACACATAAAAAGGAATAGCAATGGAAATCCAGCATAAAATGCCTATTGAAAGAAATATGAAAAATTTACTCCAGCCACTTTCTTCATTTAGAAAAACTCTGTTTAATAGTTGGCCACCATCTAATGGATAAATAGGAAAGAGGTTAATCAAATTCAGAATAATAAACAACCCTGCAATTCTGGAAAGCGAAATTTCAAGAATGAAATAACCTGAACCGTTTTGATCAAGCAGGTAAAGAATAATTCCAATTATTATTCCTGGTAATGGCCCAGCCAGTAAAATAACTGCCGATTGTTTTTGGGAAACTTCCCGTTTGCTTCCAGAAACATAAGCACCCAGTAAAGGGATAAAAAAAATGCCCAAATCACTGTATTTGAAAAATTTCATCGCAAAGAAATGGCCAAGCTCATGTATCATAACTATTGCGGTAATCAATAAAAGTATTTCCCATTGCTTAAATATGTAATAGCCAAGTGCAAGATATAAAGCAAGGCTGATTATGGATTTCATCCAGACATTACTGGGCTGATCCGATTTCTGGTATTTTGGTGGATAAACAATTGTTGCTGTATTTGATTCGTCCGCAGCTGAATTCTTTTTTTCCAAACTATCTTCGAAATTATCCATCAGTCAAAATTAATTAAAATAAGATTGAAGCTTTTCAAGCAATGGTGATGGCATTGTAGTACGTTTCATTCCGTCAGCTTCCATAAAATACAAAATAATCTTTCCTGTTACCAGCAATTCGTTCACCTCGTTGTACACTTCATGATGAAATTCTATTTTATGATGTAGGGGAAGTTCTTTCAATATTGTTTTTACTGTCAGCAAGTCATCATATTTTGCAGGACGTAGATAACGGCAATGCACATCAACTACCGGCATTATAATGCCCATCTTTTCCATGTCGGCATACGTATATCCTAATTGCCGGATTGCTTCTGCTCTGGACGATTCAAAATAAGGGATATAATTACCATGGTAAACAAATCCCATTTGGTCTGTTTCTGCATAGCGAACCCGGATTTGTGTTTCAGTACTAAACATTTTTCTAATCTAAGTATTATTTCCCTATCAATCTGTCTGCACTTATTTTCCCCGGACCTGCTAATAGAAGTATAAGGTAACCGGTAAGGAAAAGTGCTGCAGTTTCACCATCTCCAAACAACTGGCCTTTTTTTGCAACAAATAAAGCTACCGACATTGCAATGATTAATGGTATGGTGGCGAGTCTGGTGAGCAATCCCAGCACAAGTAAACCTGCACAAAAAAATTCTGCGAAAATTACCATCGACATGGAAGCCGGCCCGCCAATCCCAAATGGATCGGTAAATCCTGCGGACTTAGTAGAAAAGTTCATTAGTTTCTGATAGCCATGTGGAATCATTAATCCACCCACGGCAAGTCGGAGTAATAATAATGAAAGTGAAATGGAACGATCGGAATACTTTGTACTGAATATTTTTTTCATGGATATTTGTTTTTCGAATTGCAATATTAAGTAAAAGCATATTGGAATTGACGACTTACTATTTTAAAATAGTGAATTGATGATAGAAAGACAATGAAATGTTAAACCATTCTCAATAAGACACTTATCCACACATGTTTGGAATGATGTTTGGTTTCACTTGAAATAATTTGAATATTCGCAACGTTTACTGATCATCCCCAAATTATTCGGGGCAACCGGTTTAAAGGACAAAATCAATGAAGAATTTAAGTTTACTAATAATCTGCATTACTATCGGCCAATCCGTCATTTCCCAACAAACCCGTTACTACACCGATTCCGATGAAAAATTTAAGGAAGCAAAAGAATATTTTCAGAAAGAAAACTACAGTCTTGCTTATCCTTTATTGAAAGAATTAAGACAGGATATCAGGGAAACAAATAAAGTTAATCAGCCAATTGTTGTACAGGAAATAAATTATTATGCGATTGTTTGTGCATTAAAGCAAAATGAAGGAAGGGCCGAAGAAGAGGCACAGCAGTACATTGAGGTAGAAAAAAATACTGCCAGAGTGCAAATGATGAATTATCATCTGGCTGAATATTATTTCCGCACCGAAAAGTTTGAAGAGGCTATTCAGTACTATGAACAAGCCAATATCGCAAACCTCAGCAATAAAGAGATTGCTGATATGAGTTTTCATCAGGGCTACGCTTATTTTAATTTGCAGAATTTTGCAAAAGCAAAACCTTTGTTCAACAGCATTCGTACCACGAAAGACGATCCAAATTATATGGATGCAAATTACTATTACGGTTTTTTGGCTTTCAGAGACAAGCAGTATGGTGAAGCTTTGGAGAGTTTTAGAGTAGTAGAAAACGAAAAGAACTACAATACTGTAGTTCCTTATTATATAGCACAGATATACTATATACAAGGCAAAAAGGACGAAGCCATCGCTTATATACAGAAAAAACTGCAAACTGGAAGCAATTCTCAGTATTACGATCTTGAATTAAAGCAATTAATTGGCCATGCATATTTTGAAAAGAAAGAATATGCAAAAGCATTACCTTATCTGGAAGATTATGTAGGTCGTTCCAAAAAAGTTCGTCGGGAAGATTTGTATGAATTGTCTTACTCTTATTATCAGGCTAATAACTTTACAAAAGCTATAGAGGGATTTAAACAATTAAGTGGCAAAGATGATTCAATAAGCCAGCATTCAATGTATTTGCTGGGCGATGCGTATTTAAAAACCGGGCAAAAGGCAAATGCAAGAAATGCATTCCTGTTTTGTTCTTCCAACAGCAGTTATCCGGAACAAAAAGAAATTTCAAAATATCAATATGCAAAACTCTCTTACGAATTAGGCTATCAGGATGAAGCGTTAAATAGTCTGAGTTCTTTTCTGGCAGATTATCCGACCTCAAGGTATAATAATGAGGCAAAGGAATTATTGATAGATGTGCTGGCGAATACGAATAATTACAAAGATGCTCAGGCATTGCTCGAAAGTTTAAGCAAGCCATCAGAAAATGCAAAACGGTTATACCCAAGAATATTATATGGCCGTGCCACCGAATTTATAAGTGATGGGCAATTGAATGAAGCTGATGCGTTGCTAAACAGAGTAATGAATGATAAATATAATGGATCTGTTTTGCCATTTACACATTTCTGGAAAGGTGAGATCGGTTATCGTAATAACAAACTGGATACGGCAATAAAATATTATCAGTTGTATGCAAATTCAAGCACACCTACTAGTGGCGAAG
>JBDSUW010000194.1:0-3638 GCA_039927535.1 Chitinophagaceae bacterium
TGCCCACTGTAATTGCTATAAACAGCCACTGAATAATTTACTTTACCGGATTTGACCACTGCACTTAACTGTTGATTACTCATTCCCAATAAATACAGTTTTTGTTTTGAAGCATTAATCAGCATTGAATTGTCAGGGTCATTCTTTAATAAGAACAACAAATTTTCCTGTGCAGTCATTAGCTCGGGGCTGTAAATATCCATGATGCGCTGCCCTTTACTTATTTTCTGATAACGGTACTTTACATAGAGCTTCTCAATTCTACCTGAAAAATTAGTTGAAATAACACCTGTCTGCCTTGTATCATAAGTTATAAACCCGTAGGATTCCATTTCTATATTTTCCTCCCGTTCCATCAGGTGAACCATCGGAATGTTTGCAATAACATGTTGGTTGGATGGTTTCAACAATGTATTTAATGAAACAGCATTAGGTTCTGCTGCAGATTTTGTTTTTTCCAACTGCATTCCGCAAATAGAGCAGGTTCCTGCAGTATCACTTTGTACCTGCGGATGCATCGGACAGGTAAAAGCTTTTGCATTTGACTGGCTACTATCGGTCATATTCATGCCGTTGTGCATTGTATGATCTTCCATCAATACCAAATCCATTCCGCATTTTGGGCATTTACCCGGCTTGTTGCTGAATACTGAATCCTGTGGCATCGGGCAGGTGTATAGCATACTGCTGGAGCTGTGAGTTTCTGTTTGTGCAACAGGCTTGTTTTCATTACAGGCAGAAAAAATAATTAGCAATAGGCAATAGGCAATAGGCAAATACCAAAATTTAAGAAACCCTTTCGCATTGCCGATTGCCGCTTGCCGATTATACAAAAACTGCTTCTTTATAAAGTTATTTTTCATGTTATTATTTTTATCAATGTCATTGCCTATTAGCCATTGCCTATTTCCTATTTCCTATTGCCCATTGCTCATGGATTTATTTTATCTCCATAATTTTCATCAGTTCCGCCTGCATTTGCAGAGCTTTCTGCAACTGGTCGAAATAATCAAGCTGTGTCATATTTAAGGCTTCCCATGCATCGAAAAGCTGAAAGAGTTCCTCCGTATTCTGCTCATACCCTAATTGCATAGTTTGAAAGTTTCTTCTTAATGCAGGAATGATCTGCTGTTCATATAACAAAATCTGTTTCTTTTTTAATTCCAGTTCGGTATAAGATGAACTTGCCATACCGGATGCCTCATTAACGATCATCTGTTGTTGATTTTTCAATGCTTCATTTTGCCATACCAGGCTTTCAGCTTTTGCCTTGTTCATTTTTGATGACCACTTAGTCAATGGAATTTTTACCATGCCCATAGCAGTGAACATCAGGGGCTGCCGTGCCCAGCCTGTCATGTGATTATATTGAATACCAAACTCCGGTTTCAGTTTTGCCAGTTCTGCTTTACGTTCCAGATTATTGACTTCAATACTGCGGTCAATTACTTTTATATCGCTTCGTTGCTTCATTAAAGCGGTAGAATCGAACATTGCTTTATTAAAATTGAGCCATACATAATTGGTATCAACCAAAAAGGCTTCGTCAGCATTCCGGTTCATCACTATATTGATGGCAATTCTCTTTTGTTCAATGTCACTCCGTAACATCAACTGCATATTTTCAACATTTGCCAAAGCCGCTTTTGCTTTGTAATAGGCACTGATCTTTCCCAAACCGTTTTTATACCTTATTTCCGCACTCTGCATCATAAATTTTAAAAGCCTGTCATTTTCATCCAGTACTTTTAGTTTCTTTTCCAATATAATCCAGTCGTAATAATTTTTTCTTGCAATAAAAAGTAATTCATTGACTACTATATCTTTTTTTTGCAATTCAACTGTTGACTGTGCATTCATAAAATCATACTCAGCATTTTGCCTTTTTTTATTGGGAAACATCTGTTGGGCAGAAATCATAAATGCTCCCATACCCGGTTGACCGTTCATTGATTTCCACCTGCCTGGGTCGTACGGGGTTTGAAAAAATCCTGCTCCCAATTCAGGTGGCATCCAACTGTATGCTCCTTTTGCTGCTTCATTCATGGAACGGGCTTCAGCATTCAACATTTTTAATGTTGGATGATTTAATTCAATGGCAGATTGTATTTCCTGCATTGTCAATACCTGTTGCGATAATGCCACCTGCATAAAGAGCATTCCACCAATTAATAATTTAAAACTTTTCATATCGTATTATTTTCTGCTGATAGTGATTAATGCTTTGTTTCCAGTACATCAATTTTGCCATGCTTCCTTAATTCATATTCTTTAGCCATTAAAAAAATCAATGGAGTTACTAATAATATATGTGTGGCTGATGTGAGTACGCCACCTACCATCGGTAAGACAATTGGTTTCATTACATCACTACCTACTCCATGACTCCAAAGAATGGGTATCAGCGCAAAAAGAGAAACACTTACCGTCATCAACTTTGGACGAAGGCGTTTTGCTGCTCCTGCAATCACATATTCCCGTAAATCCTGCTTTGTGATAGTTTCTTTTGAGTTACCTTTTTTCTCCACTAGTTGCTGCATAGCATCATTGAGATAGATGACCATAACGATACCGGTTTCCACTGCCAATCCAAATAATGCAATGAATCCAACTGCCACTGCAACAGACATATTTACTCCCCAGAAATAGATCATGTATGCACCACCGATCAATGCAAACGGAATAGAGATCAAACTGAGGAACGCTTCTCTTGCTGAATTAAAGGCAAAATACATGCAGACGAAAATGATCAGTAACACAACAGGCATAATCATTTTTAATGTTCTTTCACTACGAATGAGGTTTTCATACTGTCCACTCCACTCCATGAAATAACCCTTTGGCAGTTTCGTAATCATGTTATCCAGTTTTTCCCTGGCTTCATTAACTGTGCTGCCCAAATCCCTTTCCCTTACATTAAATAAAACTGTTCCTCTCAGCATAGCATTTTCTGAATTAATCATCGGCGGGCCTTCTGTTATTTTTACATCTGCAACTGCTTCAAGCGGAACAGGGCCGAATTTCATGGTTTGCACCTGCAAGCGTTTCAATGATGAAAGATTATTTCTGAAATCCTGGCCAAACCTTGCATTCACAGAAAAACGTTGACGGCCTTCAACTGTTGTTGTTAATCGCATTCCCCCCAATGCTATTTCCACTACACTGTTTACATCATCTACTGTTAATCCATAGCGGCTGATTTCGTCCCGTTTAACAACAATATCAATATACTTGCCACCGGTGATGGGTTCTACATACAAATCTTTTACGCCATCAATCCCTTCCAATTCTTTTTTTACTTTTTCTGCAAATGAATAAATGGTATCCAGATTTTGCCCATAAACTTTTACGCCTACATCAGTACGGATACCTGTTGACAGCATATTGATACGGTTGATGATGGGCTGTGTCCATCCGTTGGTTACACCGGGTATCTGCAGTTTAGCATTCAGTTCATTGATAATATCGTTTTTAGAAATGCCTTTTCGCCATTCGCTCTGCGGTTTCAGTAACACAATTGTTTCAATCATGCTGATGGGAGAATTATCTGTCGCTGTATTGGCCCTGCCAGCTTTACCCAATACATTTTTTACTTCGGGAACTGATTTGATGAGTTTATCCTGCACCTGCAAAATCCG
>JBDSUW010000195.1:0-29392 GCA_039927535.1 Chitinophagaceae bacterium
TAGTAGAGGCCTCTGGGCAGGTGAGTATTTTCTTTTTTAAAGATGAAGAGGTAATGCCGGGTTTGCCCATATTACCTCATGAACTGAAAAAGAAACTGTTACTTTTTAGTAAGGAAGGGCCGTATTCCTGCACCCATTGCTCTAATACAAAAACTATGACACCCGGGACATTGCAACCTTGCCCGACATGCAGCCACACTGAGTGGGTATCCGCTCAGAAACAACCCAGAGTAAGCAGTTAAATATAAGGCTGATTCTTAGCCTCTGTTTTCCGGAATCTTTCCAAGGCACTTAGTGATGGAGCCAATATGTTGCAATTAGATTTGCTGGAAGGATTATTAATTGAGATAATAAAGATTCGCAAAGCGCTGAACCCCCATTAAAATTCTGAATATTAAAATTCACTTTTCCCTTTCCCGAAAAATCCGGATCTGCGAAAAGGGGTGAATTCAAAATTTCACTAATTTAGTTATTTATGAGTTGACTGCTATTTTGAAAAAACTCTATAATTCAAGCTATGAGAATTAATAAAATAACAATTTTGACTTCAATTGTCATTCTAATAATTACTATTGGTTGTAGTTCAAGTAGCCAGCTTTATCGAAGCGACGACAAGGACAAAATTTACTCAGGAAAATTAAGTGATTCAACCTTCATAAGTTTGAAACAATTTTTGGCTACTTCAACAAATTCGCAGCTAAAAGACACAATAATCATTAAGTATGACTATAACAATGAGACTTGTTGGGATCTGCTAGACAAAAAAGAAGACAACTATATAAAGCCATTTATTCCAGCACATCAAGAAAGAATTAAACAGGTCTTAGCATCAAGGCAAAACATTTCTATTTTTGATTTTCGAAAACCAGGTCAAAATTTTAATAAAATAAAAAAGTGAGACAATTTAATAATTATTGATACAACAAGATATCTTTTCAATTTGCTTTTTAAAGAACGTTGTATTTGTGGGAATTCAATAATTATTATGCCAGATAAAAGCTTTATTTTTTTACGTTCAGACTCACATTCAGAGGCTTTAGATTATACACAAGAACAAATCAAAGAAATATTGTCAAAGAAATAATATAGCAGCATCTCACTCCTCCTAAAATAGCTTTACACAAAAAAAGGACTCCGTTTCCCGAAATCCTTTCAATTATTTTTATTCGCTGCTATTTATCGCAAGTCGACCACTTCTACCCCCGGATATTTGTTTTTATCAAACGTAAACATAGCATCGGCAAGTGCTGCATTTGTTTTCATTGTAGTAACGGTGTAGATATACCTGTTGCCAGCATTCTCTAAAACTTTGGTGCTGTAAATTGTTTTTGCCGCTTTATCAACCTGCACATATACTTTATGAAATGGCTTACTTTTATCTTTTGGTGTTAATTCAATTTCCTGAACCGTTTTTGAACCAACTTTTTTCTCTCCATTTAATATATAGCGAAAATCATTATCGTAAAAATTGGTAAATAATTTCTGCGGGGTAATCATTCCGCTGGAGGCATCAAGATTACTAATTGTTACTTCATTTACCGATTTGTCATAATTCCAAACGGTGTTTCCGTTGCAAAATATTTCCTGTCCGCTGAAATTCACTTTATATCGGGTTCCTTTCATAATTATCTTACCAGCCTTGGTAGAAAGGGCTTTACCAGATGCATTTTCCACTGTGTAGGAAAAATCAGCCTGCACGGTAGAAAAAGTTTTAAATTTCGTACTAACAGCATCTAAAATAGCTTTAGCAGCCGGATCACTTTTTTGTGCATTGGAAAAAATAGATACGATAAAAAGAGAGGCTAATAAGTATGCTTTTTTCATTTCTAGAAGTTTGTGTGGCAGTCTTGGGGACAAATACAATCTGAATCGGTCTACAAGACGGTCAAAGGTAACTATATGGGTTTTACTACTTCGCTAAAGCTTCGTAGCACAGTGTATGACAGGCAATGACCGTACCGGGTTGCAAATCAATGCATTTTGTTAACAACCTTCTAACGGACTTGTCCCCTGTAGTCCCGTTCCAAACGGGCCGAAAGTGGGTTAACCAATTGCATCTAAATGCTGCTGTAATTCCATTTCGGTCTTTATCAACACATCTCTTGCCTTACTTCCCTGATTTGGACCCACAATTCCTGCCGCTTCCAGCTGATCCATCAACCGTCCAGCTCTGTTATAACCCAATTTCATTCTTCTCTGTAGTAAAGAAGTGGAACCAATCTGATTCTGCACAATTAATCTTGCCGCATCTTCAAAAAGAGAATCACGGTCAGAAAGATCAAAACCTTTCCCTTCCAGTTCTTTTTCATCAACATATTCCGGTAATAAAAATGCCTGCGGATAACCTCTTTGATTTCCGATGAATTCCACCACTTGCTCCACTTCAGGAGTATCTACAAATGCACACTGCAAACGGGTCAGTTCCCCATTATGCGAGATAAGCATATCCCCTTTACCAATCAATTGTTCGGCACCACCTGCATCAAGTATTGTCCTAGAATCTATTTTGCTCGACACTTTAAAAGCTATTCTTGACGGGAAATTGGCTTTGATGGTTCCGGTAATAATATTAACTGAAGGACGTTGCGTAGCAATTATCAAATGAATACCTACTGCCCTAGCTAACTGTGCAAGCCGGGCAATTGGCATTTCAATTTCCTTGCCCGCTGTCATAATCAGGTCTGCAAACTCATCAATAACCAATACAATAAACGGAAGATACTGGTGGCCTTTCTGCGGATTCAATCTGCGTTTAATAAATTTCTCATTGTATTCTTTGATATTTCGGGCACCGGCTTCTTTTAAAAGGTCGTAGCGGTTGTCCATTTCAATACACAAAGCATTTAATGTGTGCACCACTTTCTTTGTATCGGTTATGATGGCATCTTCTTCACCAGGCAGCTTCGCCAAAAAATGTTTTTCAATATGTCGATAAACACTTAGCTCTACTTTTTTCGGATCAATCAACACAAATTTCAGGTGCGATGGATGTTTCTTGTATAATAAAGAAACAAGAATAGCATTCAATCCAACAGACTTACCCTGTCCTGTGGCACCAGCCATCAATAAGTGAGGCATCGAAGTAAGGTCTACAATGAAATTTTCATTATCAATTTTTTTACCAATAGCAATTGGCAAACTGTATTTATTATTCTGAAATTTTTCTGACGACAACATAGATTTCATGCTCACTATCGTCTTCCTTACATTCGGCACTTCTATACCAATGGTTCCCTTTCCCGGAATGGGTGCAATGATGCGAATGCCTAATGCAGCAAGGCTAAGTGCAATATCATCTTCCAGATTTTTAATTTTCGAAATCCTTACCCCTGGTGCAGGAACGATTTCATACAAAGTAACCGTTGGGCCAACTGTTGCACTGATCTTCTGAATCTCGATAGAATAATTTCTAAGCGTTTCAATAATCTGGTTCTTATTATTCTGTAATTCGTTGGTGTCCTGAATTATTTTTTCGCTGCCATGTGCCTCTAATAATGTCAGCTGGGGATATTTATAATCTCGTAAGTCCAATGTAGGCTCATAAGGAGGTAAATTTTCAACGACTTTTTCTTCTTCTTCCTCCAATTCATCAGGCACATCTTTTATTTCCAACTCCAACGCATCATCAGATACTTTAGGCACTGATTTTTGTTTTACTGAGGAGATTATTTCTTCTTCCATTTCAGATCCTGCATCCGTTGCATCATGCTTATGCATGATCTCATTTACGATTTCGTTTTCAACCAGCGATTGCTCTTGCTGAATTTCAGGCAATTCTTCCTCTTCCTTTTCAATTATTTTCAAATCATGCTTCGGTTGTTCATCAGGAAAATTGATAACAACAGAACCATCTGCAAAAACAGAATTACCTTTCTTTCCAACTTCATTTTTATCTGTATAAAGGTCATTAACACTTGTATTCTCCGTATCTGAAGTTGAGACTGTTTCTAAATTATCCTCTTCATTACTATTGGCTTTTGTCTCTAATTTTTGCGGAAGCTTAAGAGCAGGATTAAATTGCCAGATAAAGTAACCTACAGCTAATAACAATAAAACAGCTGCGGTTCCAAAAGTTCCCATTGCCCCAACAAGTTTTCCACTTATCATATTACCAACACCACCACCAAATGCAAAATCACTATCGGTAAAAATAAAAGCCAGGGAAACTGATAACACCAAAAGACCTAACGTAACATACTTGAGGTTTCGCCAGATAGAAAATACTTTTCTTCTGAATAGCAAGTTCACTCCAACCACAAAAAAGAAAGTGCAGATTAGGAACGAAGCAAGACCAAATGCTTTAAAAATAAAAAAGTAAGACATTACCGCACCGAATCGTCCCAGTAGATTAGCTACAGGTTTGTCATTATCGAGCAGAGCGGAAAGACCTTGCCTTGCAATGGCCTGGTCTTCTTTCCAGGTAAAGAGGTATGAGCAAAGGGATATAAATAAAAAGATTGACAACAGTAATGAAACTGCTCCGATAATTTTCCAGGTACGTTCGTCCCCGGCAATTGCTTTCAAATCCAACTTCTCGTCCTTTTCGGGGCGGAATGGTTTGACATCAGAATTGGCCGGTTTTTTCGCAGGACTGCTTTTTACTTTCTTTTTCAGCTTATTAGCCATGGCGGCAAAGATACTATTTCAAGATTTCTGTTTGAAATTTACCTGAAAGTGGTATGCCATAAACTACGGCATACAAACCCTATGTATTACATTTGGAAGATAAGTCACCCCACTGCATGCAAAAGAACAATTGGCTTTTTCCTTTACTAATAGTTATTCTACTGATAATGCCTGGCAATACCAGCCTTGCTCAGGACAGCAGTTTCAATACATATACTAATATAAATAAGGTTACGGTAGCAAGATCAATAGCTGACAGAGTCAGTAGTAGCTTTATCAAATCTTCTGTAAATTTTGAAAAGGAATTCAGCATTCTGAAATTTGAACCTGGTGTAAAATTCAAAGGTGTAGTTCCCGATAAATTTGTTACAAAGAAACTATTATTAAAATTCAATATCCGCAATCCAACGGACACTATCAATTCAGTTTATTTCTTTCCCGGTTTTTATTACACCAGTATTCAGTTATATAAAATAAACGGTTCGTCAATTATCAAAATAACCAATGTGTTGCCGGACAATCCTGATAGCATCGGTTACAGACTTATTACGCTAAATCCCTTCGACTCTTCCACAATCGTTGCAGAACTAACATTTTTAAAAACTTATATCAATTCTATCCGGCCCCGGTTAGTAAATATCAACCACATTAATTCCTTTATTGCAGAACTCAGGAGTGAACATGATCAGGACAACCTGTTCACTTTTCTTTTTTGTGGCTTATTATTAATGATGATTCTCTTTTCGATGGCCAACTTTTTTCAGGGTGCTAACCGTGAATTTCTTTATTACTCGGTATATGCTTTTTTTCTGGGAGCCATGCTACTCACCAAATCCATAAATAATTTCAGGATTTCTCAGACCAGCTTTTTTTTGGAAAGTTACCTGGACTTTATTTTGATGAATACCGGAATCATATTCTATTTGATCTTTATGAAAATATTTCTTGCTACAAAATCTAAATATCCTTTTCTGTATAAGCTTTATACAGCCGGCACTTTTTTCCTTTTAGCGGCTATGGTAACATATACTTTTTTTCACTATCTGACCGATAACTACGTATTAGAAAACCTTATTGAAACTGTTACAAAATTTTTGCTCCTGATAATGATAATTATTTTTCTGGTTTATAGTTTCAGGCATTGGAAAGATAAATTATTACGGTATTTGTTTTGGGGAAATTTATGCCTGCTATTATTTTCCATCATCTCTTTCTTAGCTGTATTAATGCGGTCTTCTTTCTTAGCTATCTCTGGAATATTTGGCTCCTCGCTTTTCTATTATGAAATAGGACTTTTTCTCGAACTTGTTTTCTTTTTATCTGCATTAAATTACAAAAACAACAAAAGAATTATAGAACAGACAAAAGAAAGGGAAAATTTAAAAGCCCAGAATCTTTTACAGGAATACGAAAAGGAAATTGCTGTGTACAAAGCACAACAGGAAGAAAGACAACGCATTTCAGCTGACATGCATGATGAATTAGGATCAGGCATGACAGCCATAAGACTAATGAGTGAAATAGCCCGGAATAAAATGAAAGAGAACACTCCTGTTGAAATTGATAAAATATCTTCTTCCGCCGATGATGTATTAAATAAAATGAATGCCATCATCTGGAGTATGAACATCGGCAATGATACTTTGGATAATCTTATATCCTATATCAGAGCTTATTCCATAGACTATTTTGAGAATACTGATGTTGATTGCAGTGTAAATGCACCAGATATAATTCCAACAACAGAGATAACTGGTGACAAACGAAGAAACATTTTTCTTTCGCTAAAAGAGACGCTTACTAATGTTTTAAAACATGCCAAAGCCAGTAATGTGGCTATCAATATTGAAATAGATAGCAGTTTGAAAATTCAGGTCTCAGATAACGGAAAAGGAATTAATAAAGAACACTTCGACAAAAGCTCAGTGCGGCAATTCGGAAATGGGCTTAAAAATATTGCTAAAAGAATGGAAAGTATTGGTGGCACATTCGAGATCAGAAATGAAAATGGCACTATTACCATCCTTGAACTGCCACTGTAATTATTTATTTTTCAACACCGCTAAAAGCAAAAATATCCAGCCGGCAATAAA
The DNA here is from genome assembly GCA_039927535.1 of Chitinophagaceae bacterium. Taxonomy (GTDB): domain Bacteria; phylum Bacteroidota; class Bacteroidia; order Chitinophagales; family Chitinophagaceae; genus JJ008. The sequence continues at coordinate 6,720 of JBDSUW010000195.1, forward strand.
AAACAATCCTCCAAACGGGGTTACCGGACCTACTATATTTACAGCACTGCTTTCTTCTATTTTCAAAAAAGTAAGCATATAAAGAGAGCCAGAAAACAATATGATGCCTGCTATAAAGCTCCGGCCTGCCCAGCTAATCCAGTTGTTTTTATATTTATCTGCAAGAATACCTATTGCCAGCAATCCCAAGGCATGATACATCTGGTATTGAACTCCTGTCTGAAATCCGTGTAAGATTTTTTCGTCTGTAGTAATCTTTTCCAGGCCATGTGCGCCGAAAGCCCCAAGGGCAACAGCGAGGCCACCGAAAAAAGCAGCTGCAATGATTAAACTTTTATGCATGAAATATTTTGTCTATTAATTTTTCTATCTGTATCGGTTCTTCATCAATGGAAACTTTTGCCTGCTCATAATAGATTCTACGATCAGCAAATTTTTTATTTATGTAAGACTCTAATTGGTTGTCGGAAAGATTTTTTATCAAAGGCCTTTTTTCTTTCTCTTGAATTAATCTTTCAAGAATTGTTATTAATGGTGTATGAATCCATACTGTTGTGCCAGATTTATTCATATAAACAATATTATTGAAATAGCAGGGTGCTCCTCCTCCACATGCCATCACAAAACTATCATGGCTTTCAGTAATAATATGTAAGATATCTTTTTCCATTAGCCGGAACTGCTCCTCCCCATCTGTTGTAAAAATTTCATTGATTGATTTTCCAGCCTGTTCAATAATTTGTTCATCGAGGTCAAAAAAACGTATACCAAGTTTTTCACTCAGTAAACGACCCCAGTGTGTTTTACCGGAACCCATAAAGCCTATTAAGAATATTTTCAAACTGAAACCCCCATTTATTGTTTTATAGTGTCAGATTCTTCATTCCCCTAAAGGGGAGTTTATATAACATTCATTTATGGTAAAAAACTATGTTTGAAACCTGCGAATAAAATAAGCCTACAAAAACACAAACTTTTACATAATGATCAATAGCGAACAGAAAGTTGAAGTGTGCCCTTCGTTCCTCAGGATAAACTGTGCAACAACAGATGCCTTGAAAAACTAAAGGTGGCATCAAAATCATTCAACAATTTTTTATAAAGATCTAACGAATAAATAATAATTCATTGATCTAAGTTCCCTTTAGGGACAGGGTTTTACTTAAACGCATTAAACCCCGTCACATCCATTCCCGTTATCAGCAAATGAATATCATGTGTACCTTCATATGTAATTACACTTTCCAAATTCATCATGTGCCGCATTACTGGATACTCACCGGTAATACCCATGCCACCCAACATCTGTCTTGCATCACGACAAATATTTGTTGCTACTTCGCAGGCATTTCGTTTTGCCATGCTTACTTGTTGCGGTGTTACTTTTCCTTCGTTCATCAAAACACCTAAACGCCAATTCAATAATTGTGCCTTGGTAATTTCTGTTACCATTTCAGCTAATTTCTTTTGTTGCAGCTGAAATCCACCGATGTATCTTCCGAATTGTTCCCTTTCCTGCGAATAACGCAAAGCCGTATCATAGCAATCCATAGCTGCACCGATAGCACCCCATGCAATCCCATATCTTGCTTTTGTTAAACAACCCAACGGTCCTTTTAAACCTTTTACTTTCGGAAAAATATTTTCTTTGGGAACTTTTACATTATCAAAAACCAATTCACCTGTAGCTGATGCTCTTAAACTCCATTTGCCATGTGTAGTAGGTGTAGTGAAACCTTCCATTCCTCTTTCAATAATTAATCCTTTTATATCACCGGCTTCATCTTTTGCCCAAACAACTGCAACTTGCGAAAAAGGTGCATTGCTGATCCACATTTTGGCACCATTTAAAATAACATGGTCGCCGGCATCTTTATAATTAGTCAACATACTTGAAGGATCGCTGCCATGATCAGGCTCCGTTAATCCAAAACAACCAAGCCATTCACCACTTGCCAGTTTTGGTAAATATTTTTTTCGTTGTTCTTCACTTCCATATTGATAAATAGGAAACATAACTAACGAACCTTGCACCGATGCCGTGGAACGAACGCCGCTATCTCCTCTTTCCAATTCCTGCATCATGAGTCCGTAAGAAATATAATCCAAGCCGCCGCCGCCATATTCTATTGGTATTGTTGGGCCGAAACAACCCATATCGCCCAATTGCTTTACAATCTGTTGCGGAAATTCTGCTTTCTGCGCATAATCTTCAATGATGGGAGAAATTTCTTTTTTTACATAACTGCGAACAGACTCACGGATGAGTTTATGCTCTTCCGATAATAGTTCATCAACGTTAAAATAATCGGGACTGGTAAAATTATCTGTACGGGCGGCCATAATCGTATTTTAGATTTTCAAATGTTGGTTTCAGATTTTAGCTGCCGCAAAGGTAATTGATTGCAGGAAAAGGAGGATATTTGGTTTATGCAAACTCCAAAGAATCAAACCGGCAGGAATATTTTTTCAGTAATTGCAGGTGTGCTTACTTCTGTGTTACTCTTTTCGCTGGCAGGGCTTATTTTGTTGCTATTTATTGCAAGCAAAGCAAAAGGGCATGGTGAAGAAAATAATTTTGCCAAAGCTTCAGCCTCGATTAGCATTAGTGTGATTATTACAACTTTTATTTGCTGCGCCTTGGGTGGGTTTGTTACCGGAAAAATTTCTACAAAAAATGATATAATTCATGGAAGCATTACAGCAGTTGTTTTGATTTTTTTACTGGCATATATTTCTGAATTTAAATTTACCTCTACTGATATTTTTAATTATTTGATTATAATTCCATTTACCTTGGCAGGAGTCGCTTTATCAATACGGATGAAAAAACGAAAAATAATATGAAAAATATTCTCTTTTTAATCAACTTCTTATTTATATTAAATATTTCGGCATTTTGCCAAAAAGATTCAACTGCTACAATAGCAGAGCCTAAAGTCAAACAATTTTGGATGGTAATTTTAAAAACAGGTCCGATGGACAAAGAAATAAAAGACAGTACCGAGCGAAGCAAATTGTTTGCAGGACATTTCGGTAATATGGAAAGATTACATAATGAAGGTATTTTAAAAGTAGCAGGTCCGTTTGGTAAAAACGATTTTACCTGGAGGGGACTTTTCATTTTAGATTGTAAAACAAAAGAAGAAGCAGAAAATTTTGTAAAAACAGACCCCACTGTAAAATCTGGTGTTTTTGTTTATGATATTGTACCATGGTATGGTGAGCCATCAGGGAGTTTTGTACCGGGAAAACCAAAGAAAGAATAATCTGAAATAAGAATTCATATACTGCTGAAAGAACTCAGTAATTATACTGGCATCTTCTTAAAACTTTCGCATACAAAAATAAAAAATATTTATCGCTTCTTTTCTCCCTTTTGCTCAACATCCCTATTCATTTCCTGCAAATCCACAGGTTGAGAAAAATCTCCTAACAACCATTTACTGTAATAATCTGCCAGCAACCAGAAAAAATATTCTGTCATGTCGCCATAAGCATGCCGCTGACCGGGAAAATTGAAAAAGTCAAATCGCTTATTGGCTTTGATCAATGCATTCGCCATTCGTATGGTATTGGCCGGGCTCACATTATTATCAATATCACCAGTGGTTAATAATAAATGTCCTTTTAAATTTTTTGCCAGTTCAGGATTCTTTTCAATATTGTAGATAAAAGATGTGTCTCCTTTCTCATTCACTAATTCTTTTACCCCGTGATGTTTTTCACTCCACCATCTGTTGTATACACTGTTATCATGATTGCCAGAAGAAGATACAGCTACTTTAAAGAAATCCGGATATACCAACAATGCAGCGGTACTCATGAAACCGCCACCTGAATGTCCATGAATACCTACACGGTTAATATCAATATAGGAATAGCGATCGGTTACTTGTTCGATAGCTGTTTTTTTATCAGCCAAACCATAATCTCTTAAGTTGCCATAACCAAAGTTATGATACCATTTTGAGCGGCTGGGATGGCCACCACGGTTTCCAACTGTCATTACAATGATTCCAATTTGCGCCAACCGATCCGTTCTTGCATTGGGGAGACTGAAAGATTTATTAACCGCTTCTGTTTGCGGACCCGGATAAACATATGCTACAATTGGGTAACTTTTTGTGCTGTCAAAATTAAATGTCCTGTACAAGACACCATACAAATCGGTGATGCCATCATCCGCTTTTACTCTTATAATTTCAGGAAATTTGTAACCGGCAGCAAATAAAGTACTAAGGTCAGATTTTTCAAGATCCATAATTTTTCTGCCTTCACTAGTATTCAATACAGAGGCGGGAGCTGTATTTACTCTGGAATAATTATTGACAAAGAATAAACTATTGTCATTCATCCGCATGGAATGTTCATACTCACCAGGGTTTAATAATTTTAACCCACTACCGTCAAAATTTATTCTGTACAAATGCAGGTAATAAGGATCTTCGTTAACTTCTCTGCCATTAGCAGAAAAAAATAATACTCTTTTCTTTTCATCAATACCAACAATATCTTCGCAATGATAAGAGCCTGATGTAATTTGATTTTTTAACTTTCCATTTCCATCGTACAAATAAAAATGTGCCCAACCATCTCTTTCACTCCATTGTATTAATTCCTGCCCATCATTTACTAAACCTAATTTTCTTGTTTCTACATAGGTATTCATTCTTTCCTCAACTAACACTTTCACTATGTTGGTGTTAATATCTACCTGGCAAATGTCTATTCGCTTTAAATCCCTGCTGGTTCTGGAAAAGTAGAATTTATCATTTGTACCCAGCCATACCAGGGGACGCCAATCATCATCCCTTGTATTCACTTTATTATTGGCCGGCCAGATACTGAGATCCTGATCTTTAAATTGCCTTATATCCAGTTCTTTTGAGGACTTGGAAGACGTATTAAAAAGATGAACATATTCCACCGGAGATTCCTTTTCTCCGGGCATATGGTATTTATAAGTTTCTAAAGTGGGTCTTGGTTCTGCTACACTGTTAATTACCCACAAATCTTTCACTTTTCGTAAATCTGATCTGCTCTTTACAAAATGTTTTGAATCTGGCGACCACAAAACAAATGCAGATTTTCGCTTATTTTTATTTTTTTCCTTGTCTACATTCGTTTCATTCTGCGAATTGCCATATTCAAAATATTCGATCCCATCTGTGGTCAATTGCTGTTCAACAATTGTAGAATCATCTTCATTCACTAATGCTTTTTCATAGTTAGGTTTATCCATCCAGAACAAATTGTACTTTTTTGCAAATACAACAGTTTGCCCGTCAGGTGAAATGGATGCCCATCTCAAGTTTCTTTTTGGCTTTTTAAAATCACTCAACTCTACTAATGCACCTGTATTCAGATTATACTCAAAATAGAAAGTTTTTTTTTCTTTTTTAGGTGGAGCCGGAGGTTTTTTTGAATTGGTATCTTTCTTTGCAGTAGTATCTTTTACTTCTATCTCCAATGAACTTTTAACTTCAAACTGAATCCAGTTTTCATCTTTTACAAAACGTAAACTATCAATTGAAAGATGCTGGGCATCAAAAGGGTCCCTTACAATTTTTGTAATTTCTGCGGCTAGTTTTTCATTATCGAACATCGCTTTTTTTTCTCCCTTTACCGGGTCGACGATATACCAATTTTTTCCTTTCGGTGTTTCATACTCATACCAAAAACGATCTGATAACTTAAGCCAATGAGGATCGACTGAAGTACTAAAAACCATTTTCTCTAATCTTTTGGGGGAGAATCTGGAGGCTAATTGGTAATTAGCTTTCGTTGTTGTTTGTTGGGAATTGGCCGACACAATAAAAAATAGCAGAGCAATAACTGATAGGAGCCTTCGCATAATTAACCTTTTTGGGAAATGAAAATAAGGATAAATCAAATGCCCTGCGAGAATATTGTACGTATGAAAATAAAATAATATGAGTCTACAAATACGTACTCATTTCCTGCTGGAATTGCTTCGCTACCTCTCTTGCCTTCTTTGCATAATCTTTTTCACTGGAAGCATAAATAATAGCCCGGCTGGCATTTACCAGAATACCGCACTGAGCATTTGTCGAAGTGTCTTTTATCATTGCTTTTTCAGAAATTTCTTTCAGGCTTCCACCTTGCGCACCAACACCAGGAATAAGGTAAAAATGTTCAGGAGTTAATTTGCGGATATTGATAAATGAATCTGCTTGTGTGGCACCCACAACAAACATTAAATTTTCCAGAGTTCCCCAGGTGGAAACTGTTTTTAAAACTTTTTCATATAATAAGCCGCCTTGGTTAGTGTCTCCACTAACCATTCGCTGCAATTCAAAATCATTTGCGCCTTTGTTGGAAGTAAGCCCTAAAACAATAGCCCACTTACCTGCATGTTGTAAAAATGGTTTTACACTATCCTCTCCCATGTACGGCGAAACGGTGATGGAATCAAATGGCATGGTTTCAAAAAAAGCTTTGGCATATTGGTCAGAACTGTTGCCGATATCACCTCTTTTAGCATCTGCAATTTTAAAATGTTCGTTGCCAATATAGTTCACTGTTTTCTCCATTGCTTCCCAGCCCTTCAAACCCAATGCTTCGTAAAAAGCGGTATTAATTTTATACGCTACACATAAAACTTTTGTAGCATCAATAATAGCTTTATTGAAAGTAAATACCGGATCAGGTTCTGTTAAAACATGTTTTGGGATTTTGGTAATATCAGTATCTAAACCAACGCAGAGATAAGATTTCTTTTTTTGAATTTGTTCGATGAGTTGTTGGCGGGTCATGAAAGACAAAGTTAATTAGTTTATTAGTTCATTGGTTAATTAGGGCCATGAAAACGTAAAAAGCTTTACAACATTGCAAGATTTTTTTCCTGATAAACTAATAAACCAATTAACCGATTAACTTACCCATTATCATTTTTTCAACTTCTTCACTCTCCCATTTTGTTTCAATATCAGGCATACTCATTACTTCCTGCATAATCGCTTCCTGTTTATTTCCTCTTTCTAATGCTTCAGAATAACGGATATGTGGATTAAAAGTAACCTGTGAGTAAGCCGGTATCCATTTATCAGGATATTTTTCATGCAGCCTCGCTTCTATTTTCTTTTGTAACAAGAATTTAGGATCAGCTGTTCTATCCCGCATTTCTGTAAAATTATATACTGCCATATCAGCTATGGCATCAGCATCTGGTTTGCGGAGTGTTTGATAATCCGAAAGTATTTTATGCCAGTCATCAGCATTTTTTTCTATCAATTCATCCAGTATGCGGCAATCCTCAAACCCACAATTCATTCCCTGGCCGAAAAAAGGAACAAGTGCATGTGCCGCATCGCCAATTACCGCAAATTTATCTTCCCGAACCCAAGGAAAACATTTTACAGTAACCAATGAAGAAGTTGGGTTGCTGAAAAACTCATTCACATAATCCGGCATCAATGGAACTACATCTGCAAAGTTGGTGGTGAAAAATTGTTTTATTTTTTCTTCTGTATTTATTTTATCAAATGAAAGTTCTCCCCGTCCGCCTTTGGCATCCGGGCGGGCTTCAAATGGAAAGAATAAAGTGCAAGTGAATGTCTTGTCAAGATTTGGCAAAGCAATCAGCATGTAATCTTTTCGAGGCCAGATATGTAATGCATTTGGCTCTAATGCAAACTCTCCTTCACTATTTGGCGGAATAGATAATTCTTTATAACCACAATCAATATAATATTGGTGATAGTCAAATTTATCATGCTGTAATTGGTGTTGCAATCTTGCAGCAGAAAATGCTCCATCTGCCCCAAATATTATATCTGCTTTGGAAGATGGCAATTGTTTACCAGCAGTGTTTTCAAATTCAATCGTATCCTTCTTCCAATCCAGCGTTGTACATTTTTCATTAAAATAAATTTCAACGCCATGTTCTTCTGCAATCGTCATCAATTGTTTGTTCAATTCGCCTCTTGAAACAGAATTAATGTATTGTCCTTCTTTTCCATAAGGTTGAAAAGCTGTACTCCCATCTATATTATGAATATGACGGCCATGCATGGGAATACAAATCTTTTTTATTTCCTCTGCTAATCCTACTTTTTCCAATGCCAATAAACCTCTGTCGCTTAATGCAAGGTTGATGGAACGACCTGCACTTAAATCTTCATTTCGCATATCGCTGCGGCGTTCATAAATGGAAACTTTATGACCTCTTTTTGCTAAATAAATTGATAGCAATGAACCGACTAGGCCAGCACCGATAATTGTAATGTCTTTTTTCATTTTTGCCACGAAGGCACTAAGACACAAAGAATTCAATTAGAGTCTTTGTGTCTTAGTGGCTATTTTAATATTGAATTAATAATTTCTCCAAACCTGAATATATCTTCAAATGAATTATACAAGGGCACAGGTGCAATTCTTATCACATTTGGCTCCCGCCAATCTGCAATTGCACCTTGTTTTGTTAGTTCATCAAATATTTTCCTCCCTGACGGAGAGGCAGGCTTTCCTCTTTGCAACATCAGAATAGAAACTTGACAACCTCTTTCAAATTCATTCGCCGGTGTAATTATCTCTAATATCTTTTCTGACTGTATGCTGTTAATATCATTCAATACATAATGAAGATATGCAGCCAGTTGTTTTCTTTTTTCATGCAAGTTCTCCATCCCTGCTTCTTCAAAAATATCCAATGCTGCTTTGTGTGCTGCCATTGACAATATGGGAGCATTACTCAATTGCCATCCTTCGGCAGTTGGTATGGGTTCAAACCCTTTTTCCATTTTGAAACGGGTTTCTTTTTTGTAACCCCACCAGCCTGCAAATCTTGGTATTTCATTATTTGTAACATGCTTTTCATGTATATATGCACCAGCTACTCCACCCGGTCCACTATTCAAATATTTATACGAACACCAGCAGGCAAAATCAACATTCCAGTCATGCAACTGTAATACCACATTTCCTGCTGCATGCGCCAAATCAAATCCGGCATAAGCACCAACGGCATTTGCTGCTTCCGTTATTGCTTTTATATCAAACAACTGACCAGTATAATAGTTTACACCGCCGAATAAAACAACGGCTACGGATTCGCCATGTTCTTTTATCACTGAAAGAATATCTTCAGTTCGTAAGGTATGTTCGCCTTCTCTCGGAGCAACCTCAATTACCGCATCTTCTGCTTTGTAGCCATGATAAATGGCTTGTGTTTCAAATGCATATTGATCAGATGGAAATGCTTTGGCTTCGCAAATGATTTTATACCGTTGTTTTGTTGGCCGGTAGAAGCTCACCATTAGTAAATGAAGGTTGACAGTAAGCTGGTTCATCACCACTACTTCATTTTCTTTGCAGCCAACAATTTTTGACAGTTGTTTTGGAAAAATTTCATGGTAGGGCATCCATGGATTCTTTGCCTGAAAATGTCCTTCCACTCCTAGCTTTGCCCAATCATCTAATTCCTGTTGCACATATTGAGAAGTTGTTTTGGGCTGTAATCCAAGAGAATTTCCAGTGAAGTAAATCGAGTCGCTACCATTATGTTGAGGTATAAAAAATTTTGAACGAAAACTTTTCAGCAGATCGTTATTATCCAATTCTTTCGCAAAGGCTAATGTATTTTCAAAAATCATTTTAATCAATTGTAGCAATTACTTTTAATTCTATCGCAATAGGTGTCGGCAAACTTTTTACTTCTACTGTTGTTCTGCAAGCTTGAACCGAGGTAAAATATTCTGCATACACTTTATTATAAACCGGAAAATCCTTTTTCATATTAGTTAAAAAAACTGTCACATCAATTATCTTATCCCAACAGCTTCCACTTGCTTCCAAAACTGCTTTAATATTTACAAAAACAGAATGGCATTCGGCTTCAATATCATATTTTATAATATTACCATCAGCATCTAATTCCAATCCGGGAATAGAATTATCTTTTGGATTTCTTGAACCGATTCCTGAAAGAAATAAAAGATTGCCTGCTTTTCTGGCATGAGGATAGGCACCGAGCGGCGTTGATGCATTTTTAGTATTTATAATCTCAGACATGATACTTAATATTCAATTATAATTCTATACAAACATTTTTCGCCTCGGTAAAAAACTTCAACGCCTCCCAGCCACCTTCTCTGCCTACTCCACTATTCTTTACACCACCAAAAGGAGTTCTTAAATCTCGCAGCAACCAGCAATTAATCCAGATAATACCACTTTCTACTTTTGCAGCAACATGATTAGCTCTTGTAATATCATTCGTCCATACACTAGCAGCGAGGCCGTATTGCGTTGCGTTTGCCAAAGCAATAGCGTCTTCTTCCGTTTTAAAAGTTTGTAATGTGACTACAGGACCAAAAATTTCTTCCTGATTTGTCTGACAATTTGGACCTAACCCTTCAATCACTGTTGGTTCAATAAAATAACCATTTGCACAACGGCCTTCCAGTTTCACTGCTTTACCGCCACATAAAATTTTTCCGCCTTCCTGTTTTGCTGTGTCAATGCAACGGATAATTTTATCAAAATGCACTTTACTTACTATTGCTCCTTGTTTTGTTTCCTCTTCTAATGGATCGCCGACTTTTAAGCCTTTATTTATCCAGTCAATAAAATCTGTTTTGAACTTTTCATAAATGGTTTCTTCAATCAATATCCTGCTGCCACATAAACATATTTCTCCCTGGTTAGCAAATGAAGAGCGGATGGTATTAAATAACATTTTCTTCCAGGACTCTTCATTATTATATACATCTGCAAAAATGATATTGGGATTCTTGCCACCCAGTTCCAGAGATAACTTTTTAAACTTTGGTGCCGCAAGACTTGCAATTCGTTCACCGGCTTTTGTACTACCTGTAAATGAAATGGCTTTTACGTCAGGATGCTTTACAATCGCTTCGCCAGTAACAGCACCTGTACCATGAACAATATTGAGAACTCCATCCGGCAAACCTGCTTCTTTACAAATCTTTGAAAGAAGAAAAGCAGTAACGGGTGTTACTTCAGATGGCTTTGCAATTACACAATTACCTGCGGCTAATGCCGGTGCAATTTTCCAGGTGAATAAATATAATGGTAAGTTCCAGGGAGAAATACAACCGACAATTCCGATTGGTTGACGAAGCGTATAGTTGACTGCTTTGTCTTCCATATTATGGCTCTCGGTTGCAAAATGCATAATACCTGTGGCAAAAAACCGAAAATTTGAAGATGCCCTTGGAATATCAACTTGCTTTGCCAGCCAGAGTGGCTTACCATTATCATTTGTTTCGGCTAATGCGAGTTCATCTAGATTTTCTTCAATCAATTCTGCAATGCGGTTGAGAATTCTGAACCGCTGTTCAACTGGTGAAACACTCCACTCCTTAAAAGCTTTCTTCGCTGCATCAACAGCAATATTTATATCTTTCTCATTACTGTCAGGAATTTGTCCGACAACTTCTCCTGTGGCAGGATTAAAATTGTCAATGAAATTTCCACTAAGCGGACCGATGAGGTTTCCACCAATATAATTCTCTAAATGATATGGAATATCAAGTTTCATTAAAATATAAATTATATACTTCCAGTACGGCCACCGTCAACAGGAATACTAACTCCATTTACATAAGATGCAGCTGGTGATGCAAGAAAAGCAGCAACAGAAGCAATTTCAGATGCTTCAGCAAATCGTTTCATCGGCACTTCATCCATCATGTTTTTTTCCACAATATCAACAACTGTATTTCCCTTTTTGGCAATATTGTCTATCAAAGTGGATAAACGTTGTGTTGCGGTGAAGCCTGGCAATACATTATTTACTGTAATATTAAATTGTCCTAATTCATTGGCCATACTTTTTGCCCAACTGGCAACTGCTCCACGAATGGTATTGCTAACTCCCAGATTCTTTAATGGAATTTTTACAGAAGTTGAAATGATATTTACTATTCTGCCATATCCTTCTTTTTTCATGGAAGGAACAACAGCCTGCGTTAAAATGTGATTACAAATTAAATGCTGGTTGAATGTATTTAAAAAAGCTTCTTCTGTTGCATCTATAATCGGACCGGCAGCGGGACCGCCTGAATTATTTATTAATATATGAACTGCATTTTTTTCAACATGCTTTTCTATCACACTCTTTACTTCATCCGGTTTACTGAAATCCGCAACTAAATATCCATGCTGTTGCCTTAGTTGTGTATCAAGTTTTTGCACAGCATTTTGTAAAGCTTCTTCATTTCTTGCTACTAATGTGCAATTGGCACCCAATAATGCCAATTCTTCAGCTATCGCTAAACCAATTCCTTGTGTGCTGCCACAGATAATTGCATTTTTTTCTTCTAATGAGAGATTCATATCTTCAAACCTAAAGAAAATTGTTGTAATTTTTCGCAATTAAAAAAGCTGAGTATAATTCATGCCGATGAAGAGTGATTCTAAATTTATTCTTTCACTGGAAGAAAAAATATAGAACAAATCAGAGATTGCAAAAGAAGATGCCATGAAATACGTCAGCTGGCTACAAAAAAAATCTATCTCTATGCCTGTACTTGCTCCTTTTAACTTGAAAAAATGGATCGCTGACAATAGACACCTTTTAAAACCTCCGGTTGGTAATAAATGCATTTATGTAGATGCGCAGAACTTTATTGTAATGGTAGTTGGCGGACCGAATGCCCGCAAGGATTATCACTACAACGAAAGTGAAGAATTGTATTACCAGGTAGAAGGAAATATTGTGCTAAAAATAATTGATGATGGTGTGCCGAAAGATATTCCGATAAATGAAGGTGATATGTTTTTGCTGCCACCAAAAACTCCACATTCGCCACAACGGGGTGAAAACACTGTTGGACTTGTAATTGAAAAAGTAAGGGAAGATGAAGAAGATGAGAAAGATGCATTTCTTTGGTTTTGCGAAAAATGTGGTAACAAATTACATGAAGACAGCCTGTTTGTAAAAGATATTGTGAAGCAATTGCCACCAGTAATGGATAAATTTTGGGGAAACGAAGAAATACGGACCTGTAAAAAATGTGGGACAGTAATGGAACCACCTGTAAAAAAATAATAACCACATTAATACACCAGACCAATTTATTTTCGGACATGCGTTTTTTATTTTTAAGTTTTTTATTTTTTTGTTGTTCGTCTTTTTTATTCAGCCAGTCAATAAGCAAGAGACAAAGTGTGTACCTTGAATTGGGAGGCAATGGATTATTTACATCAGTGAATTATGATTACCAGCTAACAAAAAAGCCGGGCTTTGGAATTAGAGCCGGCATAGGTTTTTATTCATTAGACCCTTTTGTGTTGACAATTCCGGTTGGTGTAAATTATTTATTCGAATTGCAACAGAACAAATCATATATGGAACTTGGATTTGGCGCCACCTGGACAAAAGAAAACGTTTCGCTATATCTTGAGCCTGACCTGAATAAAAAGAGAACAAATTTTGGCAACTATTTCCCGACTGTCGGGTACAGGAAGCATACAAAAAAATCATTTATGTGGCGGTTTAGTTTAACACCTCTTGTAAACCAAAATGGATTTCAACCATTTTTTGGGGGATCATTTGGTAAATTATTTTAAGTCATATTAATAATTAGAAGAAATGAAGATTGATATACATACTCATATCATGCCGGAGAATATGCCGAACTGGACGGAGAAGTTTGGCTATGGCGAATTTATACACCTGGAGCATCGCAACTGCGAAGCTTGTATGATAAAAGGTGATAAACTTTTCCGTGTGGTGGAAGAGAATTGTTACAAACCAGAAGCCAGAATAAAAAATATGGAAGACACGGGTGTTAATGTACAGGTACTTTCCACTATTCCTGTTTTATTTAATTATTGGGCGAAACCAGCTGATGGCTTAGAAACTTCAAGATTTCTCAACGATCATATAGCAGAAACTGTTTCAAAAGAATCTAATCATTTTATCGGATTAGGAACTGTCCCAATGCAGGATGTTGATCTTGCTATAAAAGAAATGGAACGTTGTATGAAAGAATTAAGAATGCCTGGATTGGAGATTGGCTCCAATATTAATGGTAAAAATCTTTCTGACGTCTCTTTCTTTCCTTTTTATGAAGCTGCGGAAAAATCAAACTGCTCTTTGTTTATTCATCCATGGGAAATGATGGGTGAAACCCAAATGGAAAAGTATTGGCTTCCTTGGTTAGTAGGAATGCCTGCTGAAACTTCAAGAGCCATATGCTCAATGATATTCGGTGGCGTATTTGAAAAGTTTCCAAAACTGAAAGTTGCCTTTGCACATGGAGGTGGCTCTTTCCCTATTACTATTGGCAGAATAGAACATGGCTATAAAGTGCGGCCTGATCTGGTTGCTGTTGACAACCCAATTAATCCAAGAAATTATCTTGGAAAGTTCTGGGTGGATAGTTTGGTGCATGATAGAAAAGCAATGGAATTTCTTATCGACCTGATGGGTGAAGATTTTATTTGCCTTGGAAGTGATTATCCTTTTCCATTGGGAGAAAATAAACCCGGCAAACTGATCGAAAAAATGGATCTGGGAAAAAAAGTAACTAATAAACTGCTGTATAAAAATGCCGTTGAATGGTTAGGGCTAAAGAAAAAGAATCTTCCTGAATTCTATTAACTAGTTATTCATTAAAAAGATTCGGATAGTCGGATATAATTCCATCTACTCCCATTTTCTTTAATTTATCAATTGTCGATTTATCATTCACCGTCCAGGGGATTATTCTAATATTTTGTGAATGACAAAGCTTTATTAATTTTGCATTCACCAATTGATATGCAGGGCTATAAATAGTTGGAATAAAACCTAAATCTTTTAACTGCCCTTCTAAGGTTCTTTTGTCAAAATCTTCTATCAGCATGGCTGTTTTGATGGCAGGATATTTTTGATGCAGGTATATCAATGTTCTGAAATCAAATGATTGAATAATAACCTGCTCTTCTATTCCTTTTTCCTTTATAACAGCCATTAATAAATCAACAAATTCTTCGGGCTTTGGATGAAAAACACCATCAAATTCAGGATTAGTTTTTGTTTCAATATTATAAAAAGGGAATGGCCTTCTTCTTGTCATCATATCCTTATTCACACTGTCAATTACATCACTCAAAAGTGGTTTCGTCACTTTCATCTTCTGCTGCTGTGGAAATCTTGGATGCGGCTTCAGTCCAACATCAAAAGTCTTTGTTTGCTCATAAGTCATCCAGTTTATGTTATAAGTTCTCTCTTGCCTCGGCCCCATATAACTACCATCAGGCAGTGTTGTAATTTCCTGACCAAACCATTGCTCATGCGATAAAATAACTTTCTTGTCTTTAGTTATCACAACATCCATTTCCAATGTGGTTACACCCATTCCTAATGCATTTATCATTGCAGGTACGGTGTTCTCGGGCATTAATCCACGGCAACCACGGTGACCTTGTTTGTCAAAGCTCATGCCCCCATCCCCTAAAGGGGAGCCAGTAAGCGTCTTGGTATTTTTACAAGCCATTACTATTATTAGTATAAAAAAATAAACATAATTTTTCATGAGGGGAATACTTTAGCTTTTCTGTTTTCCATTATTTCACCTATCTCCTTTGCATCACCATCTTGTTCTTTTAGCTTATTAACGATGTTATCATAACTTTTTTCATCCCGATCCTGACTTAGTTTAAAAACATGTTCCAAAGAAGTTACTTCTATTTCAAAAGCAACAATTGCTTTAATGAGTCTGCTTGTATATTCAACCGGCAGGTTATCAAATACAGTTGTTGAACTGGTATTGTTTTTTTCATAATGCAGCGTAAGTCGTTTCAGAATAGCAATCAGTTCCTCATCATTTCCAAATCGTATAATTCCTTTTGCATGAACACTCATAAAATTCCAGGTACTGGCCTGGTATGGATTGTCGTACCATGTTGCACTCACATAAGTATGCGGACCTGTAAATACAGCCAGCACATTTTGGTTTTGTTCAAATGCTTTGTGATGATCCGTATTTCTCATTATATGACCTGAAAGAAAAAGTTTTCCGCCCTTCTCATCAATGAACATAGGTATTTGCGTAGCAACAGCTTCATTGTTTGCATCAACCCCACTTAAAAAAGCAAAAGGATGGTCACGGACGAATTGTTTTACAATCTCCTCATCTTCTTCATTATAATAAGGCAGTTTATACATAATGTTGTTTGATGTTCAAATACATTTCTTTAAGAGTTCTTGTATAAAAAAGAAACCCCAGATCTAAGTCTCCCCTTTAGGGGAACATGGGGCTACACCGTCTCCGCTATCTTCTCCGCACTTATATTCGCATTCCGCATCGAAATACTTCTCACTACATGTGCAGCAAATCCTTCAAATGCTTTTTTAGTAATCTCATCATCACTCATCATTACTGGCACACCTTGGTCTCCACCTTCCCGAATGCTTTGTACCAATGGTATCTGTCCCAGGAAAGGAATATCATATTCATCTGCCAAATGTTTGCCTCCATCTTTTCCAAAAATGTAATATTTATTATCCGGCAATTCAGCTGGAGTAAAATAACTCATGTTCTCAACCAAGCCAATAATCGGGACATTCATCTGCGCCTGTCCAAACATGGCTATTCCTTTTTTCGCATCAGCAAGAGCAACATCCTGCGGAGTTGTTACAATTACTGCACCAGTCACCGGAACAGTTTGCATCAATGTTAAATGTATATCGCCGGTTCCCGGTGGCATATCAACAACGAGATAATCCAATTCATCCCAAAACACATCCGTTACAAATTGTTTTATTGCACTGCTCGCCATCGGACCTCTCCATACCACTGCATTTTTTTCGTCCACCAATAAACCAATACTTATCAATTTCAATCCATAACGTTCCAACGGAGCAATCATTGGTTTTTCTGCACCTACATCAATCATCAGCGGCCTTTCACCTCTTACACCAAACATTATCGGTACACTTGGCCCATAAATATCTGCATCCATCAATCCAACCTTAGCTCCACCTTGCGATAATGCCAGTGCAAGATTTGCTGCTACTGTTGATTTACCAACACCGCCTTTACCACTCACCACCGCAATTATATTTTTCACTTTTGGGAGCACTGTTCCCGGGTCAGTTCTTTTCGTTGTTGTGTTCGATGTAAAATTCACTTTCACTACAGCATCCTTATTCACCAATAATTTTATTGCATTGATGCAGGCATTTTGCATCATTTCTTTCATCGGGCAAGCTGGTGTCGTAAGCACAATTGTAAACGAAACATTATTGCCATCAATCTCCAAATCCTTAATCATATTCAGCGTCACCAGGTCTTTTCCTAGGTCAGGTTCCTGCACATTACTCAACGCTTCCATTACTTTTTCCTTCGTCATATTCCAAGTATTTGTTAAAAGTCAATTTAAAGCACAAAGTTAACCATTGTACGGGGCAAATACTTTTACGAAATCAGCAACTTGTCTTTATTTTTGAGGCAGTGAAAAAACATTTACTTTTTACAGGATTACTCTTTTTAATCCTTACACAAGCAGCCAAAGCCCAATTTGAAACTTCCAGAGATTCTGTGGTGCAATTATACGGTGTCGTAATGACGGCGGACAGTCTTGTGGGCATTCCTGCGGTGAGCATAGTGGTAAAAGGTCAGAACCGCGGAACCATCACCAACAATCAAGGTGTTTTTTCTATTGTCGTTTTAAAAGGCGACCAAGTAGAGTTTTCGCATGTCACTTATAAATCAAAACTTGTTACCATCCCTCGAAATATTGATGGCAACCAATACAGCATAGTGCAATTGATGGTAATCGACACTGTTTATCTTCCAGCTACTATTATTAAACCAAGGCCAACGCCTCAACAATTTGAAAGAGACTTTGTAAAAACCAAAGTTCCTGATGATGATATAGAAATTGCCCGTCAGAATACCAGTGCAGCCAAGCGTCGTGTATGGTTAAAAACAATTCCCGGCGATGGTGGCGAAGCTACCCGCATACAAATGAACAAAATTGCCAACCGTGCAGTGTACCAGGGACAAACACCTCCTATGAATATTTTCAATCCCGCAGCCTGGGGCGAATTTATACAAGCATGGAAGCGGGGAGATTTTAAGAATAAGTAGCCCCTGTCCCCTAAAGGGGAACTTAGATTTACCAATCTTTACATAAAGCAAAATTTTCTATAGAAATTATTTTGTTGTTTTGAAGCCATCTTCGGAATTTCATAGCATCGTCTGTTGTGTCACTCACTTCAACTTTCTGTTCATTGTTCGACAAATACAATCTGCTTACTTTTGCAATGGAAAGTATATTAATAACTTCTTAAAGGAAATTTCCAATTCTCCCTTTAGGGTATAGGATAATTTAAATTTTAAGACTAAAAACAGGGGCATGGTCAATATTTCCGTAATCGGTGCCGGTACAATGGGCAATGGCATTGCACATGTGTTTGCACAGGCAGGTTTCAAAGTAACAATTGTAGATGTATCGCTGGCACAATTAGATAAAGCCGTTGCCAACATCGGTAAAAACTTTGACAGGCAAGTAGCCAAGGGCATACTAACAGAAGAACAGAAAGCAACTGCGTTAGCCAATATTACTACTGAGTCAAATATCATTGAAGGAGTAAAAGATGCTGAGCTTGTAATTGAAGCAGCCACAGAAAATATTGACCTTAAATTAAAAATATTTGAGCAGCTCGATATGTATGCACCAAAAGATGCAATACTTGCTACCAACACATCATCTATTTCCATTACAAAAATTGCAGCCTCTACCAACCGTGCCGGAAAAGTAATCGGCATGCATTTTATGAATCCTGTTCCGGTAATGAAACTAGTAGAGATTATCAATGGCTATGCCACTACCAAAGAAGTAACTAATACAATAGTTGAACTAACTAAACAACTCGGCAAAGTGCCTTGTGCAGTCAATGATTATCCCGGTTTTATTGCCAATCGTATTCTGATGCCGATGATCAACGAAGCTATTTATAGTTTATACGAAGGTGTGGCAGGTGTAGAAGAAATAGATACTGTAATGAAACTCGGCATGGCGCACCCAATGGGACCATTAAAACTCGCCGACTTTATCGGTCTTGATGTTTGTCTTTCTATTCTGCATGTACTGCATGATGGCTTTGGCAATCCTAAATATTCACCTTGTCCATTATTGGTGAATATGGTAACCGCAGGCAAGCTCGGTGTAAAATCTGGCGAAGGTTTTTATACTTATACAGCTGGACGTAAGGAGTTGGTGGTTAGTGAGAGGTTTAAGTAACTGCTATTATTTTTCCCTGTATCTTTTATTTTTAGATTTAAAATAATAATGAGAATATTAATTTTAATATCATTGCTTTCATTTACTACAATTGCATTTTCTCAGAGCAATATAATAGGACATTATAAAAGACTTGATAGTAAAATTTGGATAAATGCAGATTCTACATTTAAGTTTTGGTATTCAGTTGACACTTATAGAGGTTGGGCCATGGGGAAATGGAAAACAAATGGCAAAAAAATATTTTTAACAGCAATACCAATTTATGACACTATATCCGTTAATAAAGATAATTTATACAGCAGTGACTCTATATTTTTATCACAAGACTTTAATTCTGAAAGAATCATCCCTTCAAATACAAAATCAATAAATATCTTCAAATTTGAACAGAATTTTAAGCTTTGCCCAGATATTTTATTATATAAAAAAGGAACCCTTTTTATAATTAAGAAAGGCAAAAAAGAAAAAAAGAAAATTAATAATGGCTATTACATAAAACCTTTTAATCCGTGGTATACTATCGATAATAATTTAGAATAATACTATATCAGTATTATTTATATACCATTCTTAACTCAAAAAATAACTACTCATAATTCATTTTCAGTGAAAATTAATCAACCTTTAATAAATCTACTCGGTCAAACCGACATCTACCTTCTTGATCAGATCATAAAAGGTAGATATAATGAAAATGAAAAGATACTAGATGCAGGTTGTGGCGAAGGAAGAAATATGCACTGGTTTTTGCAAAATGGTTTTGCTATTTCTGGAACCGATATAAACGAAACAGTTATCGCACAATTAAAATCAGCCAATCCTGATTTACCAACAGAAAGACTACAAATTGCAGCTGTAGAGAATTTGCCTTTCTCTGATAATTATTTTGACCATATCATTAGTAGTGCGGTTTTGCATTTTGCCAGCAACACACAACATTTTAAAGCAATGCTTGCAGAGATGGTGAGAGTATTAAAAACAAATGGTTCCATCTTTATCCGCATGACATCCGATATTGGCATTGAAAATAAAGCAAGGCTGATTGCAGACGGTGTTTATACAATTCCCGATAGCTCCAAACGATTTCTTATTACAAAAAATTTATTGGCAGAATCAATGCAGGAAAATAATCTCACTTTCATAGAACCTTTAAAAACGGTGAATGTTGATGATGTACGTTGTATGAGTACATTGGTTTTACAAAAAATAAAATAAAATCTGCCGGTCAGAGAATCTCTGACCGGCAGCTATATAACCGTTAAACAAATATTAATTCGAAAGCTTTATCAATTTCAACTCCTTATGCTTTTCACCCTGTAAAATTCTTACAAAATATACCCCAGGCATATAGTTTTTTCCAATGCTTAATGTTGCCGACTCACTTTCAATAATTCTTGTTTCAACAGTTCTTCCATAAAGATCAAACACTGTAAGTAAAATCCTTTCTTCACTGTTACTACTTCTCACCTGAAGAGTGAAGTTTCCCGAACTCGGATTCGGTAATGCTTTTAACTGCAAAGCATCTATCAGATTTTCTGAATCATCAACGGCCTTAGCAGCGGTTAAAGGATTGGATTTACTATGTGGTACTGTTACCGTTACTGTTTTAGTGGCTACATTTCCACAATCATCTGTAGATTTTATTGTAATAGTATAAATCCGGCCATTGCCGTTGCCGGAACGTTCAGCTCTCAGCTTAATATGATGCTCGTCTATAATTATCCAGTCTGGTGCAGTATCACCATCACCAAGACCATTTTCCGGCTCATTGCTAGAAACAGTGAGCATATTTGTGATTGCAGAGATCGGTGAACAGTTATCATGGACATTATATCCTATTGTAACATCTACCATTTTATGATTCGGAGGCCATAATGAAGAAGGATTGGCATTTTCTCCTGAAATGACAGGTCTGGTGGTATCTTTTACAGTAATAAGCTGGGTATGCATAGTGTTATTACCGCAGTCATCTGTTAGGGACCAGGTTCGTGTAATAAACAATTCACCAATACAACTACCCGGAGTATTAACATCGCTAAATGTTGCATCGAGTGTATTATCACAATTATCGGCCTCATCAGTTACATCACCTGTTTTTGAAACTGAAGCATCATGATTACAATTATCATCTTTATATATCGTAGTATTCGCCGGTGCAGTAAATGTTGGCGGAGTAATATCCTTGATGGTAATAGTTTGCACTTTTACAGTGGAGTTATTACAATCGTCTGTTAAAGTCCAGGTTCTTGTAATAACTGTTTCGCCTACACAACTTCCGGGAGCTATTGCATCAGAGGCTGTTGCATCTAAAGTATTATCGCAGTTATCTGCTTCATCTGTTACATCGCCTGTAATAATTGTTGATGCGTCATAGTTACAATTGGCATCTTTGTAAATTATTTTGTTTGTCGGCACAGTAAAAGTTGGCGGAGTATTATCCTTGATGGTAATAGTTTGCACTTTTACAGTGGAGTTATTACAATCGTCTGTTAAAGTCCAAGTTCTTGTAATAACTGTTTCACCTACACAACTTCCAGGAGCTATTGCTTCAGAGACTGTTGCATCTAAAGTATTATCGCAATTATCTGCTTCATCTGTTACATCGCCAGTAATCATTGTTGAAGCGTTATAGTTACAATTGGCATCCTTATAAATTATTTTGTTTGCCGGTACAGTAAAAGTTGGTTTGGTGTTATCCCCTACTGTGAAATTCGCATTGGAAATATCGAAGAAAACATTTCCGACCGCTTCAACTTTTATTCTTGCTGAAGTGCTGAAACCACATGAAATATCAACTGATTCAGAACCGTCGTTTGGCGTATTTGCTTTCAGTGTTACAGGAAATGTATTACCACCGTCCATTGACAATAAAATATTTACATTAGCAGCCAGTGTATTTGAATTATTCACACTCCATGTTATTGTATGTGCTCCTGGACACCAGCTAACAGCTGAATTTGGGGATGTTACTGCAAAGGGTCCTGCAGTGGCAGAAACATCCAGTGTCATAGCGGCATAGTTTACACCCCCACCACCTGCTCGGTTATCTCTGGCAGTCAACCTGAAAGTCATTGTTCTCGCTATTGAAGGAAGAATTTCTCCTTTGGTAGTCGTATTGTTGAGTATATCCAAAAGTTTTGGAAATGTTCTGGAAGTACTTGTTACAGGATTGAAAGAACGGAATATTGGACCCGTTGTGGTGGAAACATTTGGCGGACCGGCAGGCCCCAGATCAAATTCTTCCCAACAATATGTAAGCGGATCGCCGTCTGGATCACTTCCTGATCCCGTTAATTTAAAAGGTGTGCTGATAGGAATTGTATAGTTAGCGCCTGCATTAACAGTCGGAACACCATTACCTGTGTTTGATGTTACCGGGCAGGAATTTCCTGTACCTGCTGTAGAATAAGCAACTATTGCGTCATAACTTCTTGTATGAAAAT
>JBDSUW010000196.1:0-8986 GCA_039927535.1 Chitinophagaceae bacterium
CCAGTATGGACTGAAACATATTTGGTTCAGATCGCCATTAAACATCATTGTACTATTGGCTACGTTACCTACTACAACCACCATATCAAAAACAGATTCTTTGCCATTATATACATGGAGCATAAATTCGGGTAGATTTACAATGATCAGATTGCCTGCTGGTTTTTGTGGCATCCATCTCATCCTGTCCATGTTGATCAATATTTGGATCAAACGTTTAGTAGCCGGCACATTCATATCTGCAATTAATTGTGAACTGATGGCGCCATCCTCTGTATATCCATAACGACGTTGAAATTTTTTAACTGCCATTTCCAGGGTATCAGTGAATACCGCCGTTGTATCTGTACCAGGCATGTCCAATGTAAGATGAAGCCTATTTTTAATAAGAGGTATCGAGCTGTTTGATATTCCTTTTTTTAAGGATTTTTTTGAAGAAGGTATTATCGGAAATCCACCGGCTTTACTGATGTTGAGGTATAATTGCAGATTATTTTTCAGACCTGCATACATTTCATTTACCTGTTCATAATATTTTTCGTCACTGTGTTTTTTATTCAAAATTGAATCCGCCATAACTATGGGATCTGTCTTTTTGATAGGGATAAATCTTTCCTGTTCTTTTCTTTTTACATAACCTTTTTCATACGTACTGTTTATATAACGAATAAAATTTTCTGTGAATCCAAATTCAGTATTCCTGATTAACGAATCACTTGCATTGGCAGTCATTTCTTCTTTGTTCAGATATTTTTCAGCCTGTTTATTAAATGAGGGGTTAACAAGGGATGAATCGTTCAAATGTTTAACTGCATAGTCATATTGGTTCCAAAAAAAACGGGCTTGTTCTGTTAATCCATTGGAAGAAAACCATGCATAGTGATAATTTCTCGCATTGTAAAAACTACGTATCAAAGCGGACATCGTTTTATCACCTAATTCCCTGTTTTGTATATATTGTTCCATTGCAAGGCTATCCAGCTTCAAATCATTATATGCATTTTCAGGTGTTACACTAAAGTCCCTTTCGGTTATTTTTTTATTTTTGCCATCCTTATCTATTGCTTCATCAACATTAACACCTCCAGGAGTTCTATCCACCGTTTTTTCACTTTTCACGGAATCCTTATTATCTGCGGTTGACGTATTACAGCTGATAACGGCACATCCAAAGGCTAGTACATAAAATAATTTGAGTTTCATGATTACGGGTTTGTTGTGGCTAATTTTTTTATTAGGTGTAAAAATACAACTTTGAAAAGAATTACAAAGTACTTCCCGTATTAGGAAACCTTATGTAAAAAGTAAGTCCCACTGTAGAAACAGCAGGACTTAAGTAATGGTTCTGATTAAGCTTTTACTTGCAAGACTTTGCTTCCAACTTCACAACTGTTTCGTTGGATAAATTAGCGAAGTCTTGTTTATCTATAATGAACAGTATTGCTTTTATTTACTACAGCTACTGGTTCAGATTTTATTTCAACTTTTTTCTCTACTTGTTGCACCGTTTTTTTAGCATTTATCTGGGCAAGAGTAGGAGCAATGACCAAAGATACAATCGACATTAATTTAATCAAAATATTCATTGACGGACCAGATGTATCTTTAAAAGGATCTCCAACAGTATCACCAGTTACAGATGCTTTATGTGGTTCAGATTTTTTATAGAACATTTCGCCATTGATCTCTACACCTTTCTCAAAAGATTTTTTTGCATTATCCCATGCACCACCGGCATTATTCTGAAACATTCCCATCAATACACCACTAACTGTAGCACCGGCAAGAAAACCACCTAATGCTTCTGGGCCTAATGTAAATCCAATAATCAATGGAGATATAATTGTTATAGCACCGGGCAACATCATTTTCTTAATAGAAGCTTGCGTTGAAATTGCAACGCATTTTTCATATTCTGGTTTAGCTGTTCCTTCCATAATACCAGGAATAGTGCGGAACTGACGACGAACCTCTTCCACCATTGCCATGGCTGCTTCGCCAACTGCACGGATAGCTAATGAAGAAAAAATAAATGGTATCATACCACCCACAAATAGGGCAGCCAATACATCAGCTTTATAAATATCTATATGTTGGTTATCTGGCATGGCAATACCAACAAAGGCTGCAAATAACGCCAATGCCGTTAAAGCAGCAGAAGCGATTGCAAAGCCTTTACCAGCTGCAGCAGTTGTATTTCCAACTGCATCTAATACGTCTGTTTTTTCCCTAACTTCAGGAGGTAATTCACTCATTTCAGCAATACCACCAGCATTATCTGCAATCGGACCAAAAGCATCAATCGCCAATTGCATAGCAGTTGTAGCCATCACTCCTGCAGCAGCGATAGCTACACCATACAAACCGGCAAACTGGTACGAACCCCAAATACCACCAGCTAATACAAGAATTGGAAGGAAGGTTGATTCCATACCAACAGCTAACCCGCCAATTACGTTGGTAGCATGACCAGTTGATGATTGTCTGATTATAGAATTTACCGGGCCTTTGCCCATGGCAGTATAATATTCAGTAATGATGCTCATTAATGCCCCAACCAAAAGGCCAACACCTATTGCACCAAGCACACCCCATTTAGTAAAGATTACACCTCTCAGCATCATAGCTTCCGGTAATATCCAATAAACTAATCCTGCAGCAGCGATTGCTGTAAGAATCATTGAACCCCAGTTACCCATATTTAAAGCTCTCTGCACATTTCCGGTAGTTACTCCAGCTTTATCGCTTATCCGTACAAATAAAGTTCCAACTATAGAGAATAAAATTCCGATACCTGCAATCAACATCGGTAAAACTATTGGCGAAAAACCTCCAAGCTTATCTTCACCATCAAATACAGTTGTTTGTTGTCCTAATACGATAGTTGCTAATACAGTTGCTACATACGAACCGAAAAGATCGGCACCCATGCCGGCAACATCACCCACATTATCACCTACATTATCTGCAATTGTTGCAGGGTTTCTTGGATCATCTTCCGGAATACCTGCTTCTACTTTACCAACAAGATCAGCACCTACGTCAGCAGCTTTTGTATAAATACCACCGCCAACTCTTGCAAAAAGGGCAATTGATTCAGCACCGAGAGAAAAACCTGTTAGTACTTCTATCGTCTTGAACATTTCTTCGGAGTTCACTTCAGCACCCGGAGCAAAACATTGTTTTAATACAATATATAAACCTCCCAGACCAAGTACTGCTAGACCGGCAACCCCCAATCCCATTACAGCTCCACCCGTAAAAGAAACATTTAACGCTTTACTTAAACTGGTTCGGGCAGCTTGTGCAGTTCTTACATTTGCTTTTGTAGCAGCCTTCATTCCAATAAATCCTGCCAAAGCACTAAGCACAGCACCAATTACAAATGCTATGGCAATTGACCAATGTGAATGTGGATTTGCCTGTGCCATTACAGCCAATAAAATGCCTACAATCACCACAAAATAGCCCAGCACTTTCCATTCTGCCTTTAAAAATGCCATTGCACCGTCAGCAATATATTTGCTGATTTCTTTCATTCTGTCTGTACCGGCATCTTGTTTGGATACCCAGTTAAATTTTACAAATGTGTAAAGAAGACCGATAAGGCCCATTGCCGGGACGAGATAAATCAATTTGTCCATAAGAGTTGATTCTTAATCAAAATTTAATATAAAAAGCGGCTTTTTAGCCGGGCGGCAAAGATAGGGGTTGAAAGGGTAATTTGAGAATCAAGGATTAAAAATTAGCGGATTAATTGACCCTGATTTTAGCTTAAAAACATGTTACTAGTAACAGTTCTTTTATGGGGGGTAATGAACCATTTAAAAGAAAGATGCCTTAATTTTTTATTTTAAGGCATCTTTTAATGATTCAATATCGCAAAAGGGTGCTCTATTTCTTCATTATTACACCACAGCCAATTCTTGATCCTGCATTTCCTGCTGGTTGAGAAGTGTAATCGTCAGTGCCGCTATGCACAATAAGTGACCTGTTAAGGATATTTGTTTTCTCATCACCACCAATTGACCAAAGGTCTGTTTCAAGCTCCATTGAACCTTCGCCTTTATCATTAAGACTTATGTTGCCTATATCTCCTGAATGAAAGCTACCAGTTCCCCATTTGCCATGATCCTTTCCGGTTGGGTTCCAATGCCCATGAGCCATTTTACCCATATCTCCACAATCACCCATTTCATGCAAATGCACGGCAACACTTTTATTGGCCATTGCTGCAACAGTTATTTTAAAATTCATTTTCACTTTTCCTTCATGTTGAATAAATTCTACACTACCAGAAACTAAAGTATCCGAAACAGTACCCGAAATGGTGGCCATTGCCATCACATCTTCCCCATTTGTCATGGGTGTTTTGTCTTCTATTTTTGTCTTTTCTGTTGACGATTCTTCTTTGTTGTTATTACATGCAAACAATGCAAAAGAAACCGAAAGAAGAATATAGGCTATCAGACTAAGTTGATTTTTCTTTTTCATGAGAAATTATATTTAATTAATTTAATATTAGATAAAGCTACAAGAAGTATGCCTTGGAAGGTAATAATTTATTTTAAATATTGAAATTCATAAAATGCTAATCCAAGCTTTTCAATAATATCACTGGCCACCATTGCTTCTTGCGAATTTGATTCAGCTGCAAAATCCCCCGCCAATCCATGTAAATAAACACCAAGTATTGCTGCAACTACCGACGCATACCCTTGTGCCATTAAGCCAGTAATAATTCCCGTTAATACATCTCCGCTTCCCGCTGTGGCCATGCCTGCATTTCCAGTAGTGTTGAAATAAGCTGTGCCGCCGGGAGTAGCAATAACGGTATGATGACCTTTTAAAACAATAATACATTTTAAATGAACTGCTGTATCTACCGCTAGTTGTATTCTATCAAAATCATTCTCCGATTTTCCAAATAGCCGTTCAAATTCTTTTGGATGTGGTGTAAGTATTGTTCCTTCAGGAAGCAAGTGCATTAATTCTCTTTCTTCGCTTATAATATTTAATGCATCAGCATCCAATACAACTGCTTTCTTACACGAAGCCAGCAATTCCTTCAACATCAGTATTGTAGCAGCTTCAGTTCCAATTCCTGGACCTATTCCAATGGCTGAAAATTTTTGTAGATCAGTTTCAACTTTTGAAATCAATACAGCATTCAAATCTGTAATAACCATTGCTTCAGGAACTGTTGACTGCAAAATAGTATAACCACATGTTGGAATATGACAGGTAAGCAAACCAACACCACTTCTCAAACAAGCTTTGGCTGATAAAACTGCAGCACCCATTTTTCCATAGCTGCCGGCAATCAGTAATACATGACCAAAATTTCCTTTGTGAGCAAATTTATTTCGGGGCTTATAAATTGATTGTATTAATTCCGAATCAAGTATTTCAGCTTTTGATTCCCAGCTTTTATAAAAATCTTTGTCGAGGCCAATATCAATAATATGTATTTCACCAATTGCAGCACTATTTTCAGGAACCAGTAGTGCCATCTTATAACACTGAAAACTAAGTGTATGATTTGCCTTAATTGTTTTAATTCCGTTTGAAGATTTGTCAACAAAAAGTCCGCTTGGAATATCTATCGAAACAATTTCGTTTCCGGTGGTATTAATATGATCAATCAGGCTGGCTGTTATCCCATCCACTTCTCTATTGATTCCAGAGCCAAGAATTGCATCAATAATAATTTGGCCTTTAGGAACATTATGAAGATGTTGCTCTGATTGAATAAAATGAATATTAGCAGCAGGAAGATGATGCAGTTGTGTGAGGTTTGTTTGAAAATCATTTGTTCCTAAATAACCAAACTCCAGCATATGAATGGAAACTGGATAGTTTTTTTCTATCAGCATCCTTGCAATGGCTAATCCATCGCCACCGTTGTTTCCTTTGCCACAAAATATTCCAAAAGAAGATGCTACAGGATATTGCTGAACAAGCCATTCTGTGCATCGTAAAGCTGCTCTTTCCATCAGGTCGATGGAAGAAATAGGTTCATGCTGAATAGTATATTCATCCCATTGTTTTATTGCTGGTGCAGAAAGAATTTTCATTAGTTCCTAAAGTTGAGAAACAATTTCCGAAAACAGGGTGATTAACGCCTTTTTTTCACATCAACTTTTGGCGAAGGCGCAGCTGTTACCTTAGTTTCCCGTTTCATTTCTTTTGCAGTTGCTTCCGGATTCTCGCCGTCATCATCTTGCGGCCGGCGGGTTTGCATATAATCACCAAAAATGTCGTAACACTGGCTTGCAGCCCTATAAATATTTCTATTGAATTTATTACCCAAGATAATTATTGTTGCCTTTTCATCAGTCAACCGTGCAAAAGATGCGTTGAAACCATGCCATTTGCCGAAATGATATATAACTTTCTTGCCATTTGGCAATAACTGAAGCCGCCATCCTAACCCATAATTATGTATAGATGATTTTTCAAAACTACGTGGTGCAAATGCTGAGTCCAGTAATGCGGAACTTATTAGCTGATTGGTATATAATGCCTGATCCCATTTTAATAGGTCCTGTGGAGTGGAATAAATGTTCTTATCACCATACGTAATATCCAGAAAGTCATTATTCCAAAATGTTCCGTTATAGGTAAATGAAGAGGTGGCAGATAAAGTGTCTTTAATAGTGTAAATAAAAGTATTCGTCATTTGCAATGGCCCAAATATTTTTTGCTGCATAAATTCCGGAAATGATTTTCCCGTTATTCTCTCTACAATTAGCGCAAGCAACAAAAAATTGGTATTACAATAATTGAATCGCTTATCCGGAGAATAGCTCTTGTTTGGTTTTTCATTTATCAAAAACTGCAATACATCTTCGTTGGTTACATACTTCTTTTTATCCCAATCACTGTTCGACATAAAATATAGGTAATTGGGCAATCCGCTACGGTGAGATAACAATAATTTCACCGTAATATCAGGATAGGGAAAGCCAGGGAAGAATTTTGTTATCGTATCATTGAACGAAAGCTTATTTTCCTGGATCAGTCTTAATATGGCAATGGCTGTAAAGGTTTTGCTAGTAGATGCAATATGAAAAGAAGTGTTGCTGGTAATCGAATCAGTTTTACGAAGGTCAACTTTGCCCTGATACTTTTCATAAATGATATTTCCGTTTTTAGCAATGAGGATGCCACCATTAAATCCGGATTGTAGAAGGCTGGTATCAAAAAAACTGCTAAGCTGGCGAAAATAGGTGCGGAACTCGTCTTTATCCAGTGCTCCAGGTGTTGGAGGATAATATTGCAGCGAATCATTCTCAGGCTTTCCTTTGCCAGAAGAAGTATTACAAGAAACACAAAGACACAACAATACAGCGAATAAGAACAGGTTTTTCAATACATTTCGATTTTGACAAAAATAAGTGTGTAAGCCTGCCAAAACAAATACTGGTTTTCCCCATAATCGTTTAAAATCTTAATAATCTCCAATTTATATTTGCAACATGGCAAAAACAGATGTAACAAGTTATCCTAAGGAAAAGATCAAGATTTTATTTCTAGAAAATATAAGTGACAAAGCAGTTAAAAATTTTCATGGGCATGGGTATGAGCAGGTGGAGAAAATTTCGAAGGCCATGACAGAGGAAGAACTTATCAGGGAAATAAAAGATGTACATATTCTTGGTATTCGTTCAAAAACGTTGATTACTAAAAATGTTTTAGCTGCTGCAAAAAAACTACAAGCCATCGGTTGTTTTTGTATTGGTGTTAACCAGGTTGATCTGCAAGAAGCAACAAAGAATGGTGTTGCGGTATTCAATGCACCTTATTCCAATACAAGATCCGTTGCAGAATTAGTAATTGGTGCTGCCATCATGCTAATAAGAAGAATACCTGATAAGAATAAGGCGGCACATGAAGGCACCTGGATGAAAGAATCGCAGGGAAGTTATGAGTTGCGTGGAAAAACAATTGGCATCATTGGTTATGGAAACATCGGCTCGCAGGTAAGTGTGCTGGCAGAAGGATTGGGATTGAAAGTTATTTTTTATGATGTAGAAACAAAATTGCCACTTGGCAATGCAGAAGATGCAAAATCATTGAAAACATTGTTGGGTAAAGCCGATATCATCACTTTGCATGTGCCGGAAAATTCGCAAACAAAAAATTTGTTAGGAAAAGTCAACCTCAAGCATTGTAAAAAAGGATCAATACTGATTAACTATGCGAGGGGAGAAGTGGTAGACCTGGAAATGTTAAGAAAATTAATTCTGGACGGGCATATTGCTGGCGCAGCGATAGATGTATTTCCGGTGGAGCCAGAAAAAAACGGAGACCGATTCCGTACGCCATTGCAGGACTGCCCGAATGTATTGTTGACGCCTCATATCGGCGGCTCTACAGAAGAAGCACAACAAAATATTGGTGAAGATGTAAGCATTAAACTTTTTAACTATCTGGAAAAAGGAATCACTTTTGGTTCGCAGTCTATTCCTGCATTGGCATTGCCGCCGCAGGAGGGAAGCCATCGTATTCTGCATATTCATAATAATGTACCCGGTGTACTTTCTGAGATTAATACACAGCTTTCTAAAAACAAGATCAATATTTTGGGGCAGTATCTTAAAACCAATGAAGCGATCGGTTATGTGGTACTCGATGTAGATAAGCAATTATCTTCAAGAGCATTGCAACTTTTAAAAGAAGTAAAAGAAACAATTAAGGTGAGGATGTTGTATTAAGTTTTTTATTTACCCAGTATACTCACTGTAATTTTATATGGAGGTCAGCTAAATTACTACAATCATCCCCGCCTGACCATATTTTAATAAATATTGTAGACGGGCAGGGTCTATTGCGTCGCACTTTTCATCGGTTGGTAATTCTCCTATGTTTACAATTAGGATAAAATAGTTCTTTGAGATACTAATAAATTTGATTTTAAAAAGTGAAAAAGGGTGAGAGTAAGAGGTAATTCTAAACAGCTTTAAAGCATGTTCATCAGTAG
>JBDSUW010000197.1:0-6918 GCA_039927535.1 Chitinophagaceae bacterium
GTTTTGGTGGCTTGGAGGAAGAACATAATGGGGTGGTGGTGGTTAGAATTAAATCATATCTAAGTAAGGAACTGAATTTTGCCTTTTATCAATACGTTTATCAATATTCTTGGAATATAAAATTAAACTAATCATGAAAAATATATTCTTAATAATCTCTGCTATATAAGTAAAAATTCCAAATGAATTAATTTGATCCTCGCTTAAATGATTAATCAAAATGAAAAAGAAAAAAGATCCGCCAAGATAAATTAATATGCCTACAGAGATCCAAAATAAATAGTGATTATATATATCGGCAGTTTCAATTCTTTTCGAAAATTGATAAAAGAAATAAATTATATACGTAAGAATCAAAATTGTTTCTATTCCGATTGGAACGGTGTCTAATCTTTGGACCTTGCCTGAAAGGACATAGCTAACTTGAAATATGAAAAATGTGATGGAAATCAGTATAACAAAGTTCCTACTTTTTTTTGAGTAGAAATTTTTCCAAAAAATAAAAGTGAAAATAGCATATTCAAAAAAGGTATAAGAGGTTTTGAAATAGTCTCTATAACGTTTTGGCAGATCAGCATAATAGAAAATAAACAAAAAGCAAATTATACCGTATAAAGCTATTACTAATGGAATTGCATCTTTCTTTTTCGTACCAATAAATAAAAGCGAAAGAGGTAATAGAAGGTAAGAGTAGGTAAGAATATTATAAAAAAGATTTTCTATGACTTTGGATTTTTCCAAAAATAGAAAATCTTTTTTTAAGATTAAAATATTCCAGTTGTTGTAGAATCGTTTATTCTTCCCAAAGGAGAATAATCTCTAAATCCCAACATCTTGAATTTTTTCCGATCTTTTTCATAACAGTAACATTTTTAAAGCCTTATTCGAAATATCTCGTAGTGTAAAAATTGCAAACAGTGAGATGTAATACAATCATACCTATAATAAATAATTACCCTAAAACGACTTAAAAGATAATACTGGCAAGGGTTTTAACGATATTGAATAGAAAATATACTTGAAAAAAAGAGTATGTTTACCAAGTAAATATAGTGTTTTTACGGTAATTAAAATAGTAAGATTACCCAGTAAAAGCCCGGTTATTAACAGATGTGGATAATAAAGAGGGTGAAATTTGGCCTTTCCGGACAGAAGTGATCATCCTTCGCTGATGCTATTGATGACAAGTAAAAATAAGTTGATTGATATTGGATGTCGCTTACGGTTTCATTGGTATTGGAAATTGCTTTCAGGACGGTTTCTAAGGACATTGGACGATTTGAGGGGCTCGATCCTCCGTCAATCAACTTGCACCAAAAGTATATTCGCCTTCTAAGGCGTGCAAGAGCAAAACTTCCTGTTTTCAAGCCTTCGGTATTTACTTATGGTGTCGTAAACTTCCGATAGCGAAATGAAAATACACGGTAAGGAGGATGAAAAAATACGATTGAGTGAGAAATGGCATAATATATCGCAACTGGAGCATTGAAATCCGGTCATTTACTGTCACCCCGGGTTTGCCTATTTTCACCCCGGACTTGATCCGGGGTCTTTTCTGTGGTATTGTCACTCCGATGCTTCCTTCGTCAGCATAAACTGCAGAGGAGTCTCAAAGATTTGTGTTAAAGGATTATTTGAAAAAGATACCGAATCAAGCCCGGCAAGACATTAATGACGACTGACGTCTATATTTATTAAATCTCCTTTTTCTATTGCTGAAATAGTTTTCTTCACGTCTTATAATCTTCCCGGCAAGGCAAGATTCTGTTTTCAGTTTTAAAACGTAACCACCCCATGGCGGATCGCCACCATCGCTAACCCAACACGGCTTTTCACATCTAATTTTATAAACAATCCATCCCGTAATGTATCAACCGACCTTGGGTTTAGACCCATCCGTTGCGCAATTTCTTTATAGGTAAGGTCGGAACAGGCAAGTTTTAAAAAATTTAATTCCTGATCAGTCAATAATGCTTTTTGCAAACCAGTATTGCCATCAGGGTTATTTCTGAAAAGATTGACCAATTTGCCGGTACTGTGGTTGGAATAATAAAAACCTGATTGCACTACTGAATGAATGGCAAAATTCAATTCTGAAGGATGTACATCTTTTTTCAAAAAGCCCTTTACTCCTGTTTGCAACAATTTTATCATCGAAAGTTCCGAATCGTACATCGTAAGCATCAGAACCGGAATAGCAGGATAATTGTTTTGAAGCCATTCTGCCGTTTCAAAGCCATTCATGTTGGGCATGTTCAGGTCAAGTATCACTACATCCGGAACGGTACCAGCTTCAATACTTTCAGTTAGTTCCTTACCTGTGCCGGAATGATGAATAACTTTACAGTCGCCAAAATTATCTATAAGCGAAGCCAGGGCATTACGGAGTAAAACATGATCATCCGCAAGGGCTACTTTTATTTTTATGGAAGGGTTGTTCATATAAGAGAATATGGAATGGTAAATGTAAGAGATGTGCCTTGCGATGGAACAGTTTTTAGTTCAAATGTTCCACCAATGGTTTTAGCTCTGGATTGTATATTTTTTAGCCCGGCCTCTCCTTTTTTTACGGCAATTTGATTGTCAAAGCCAATACCATCGTCCGTAATGTTGATGGTAACAGTGGTATTATTGTAATGCAATTGTAAGGAAACATTTTTAGCATGAGCATGTTTAATAATATTATTGAAGGATTCCTGTATAATTCGGAAAATAATAAGTTCCGTTTGCGGCTCCATAAAAACAGGATTGCCTGTGCAGGAATAATTGAGAGTAAATAGCTGCGCCTGCTGCAACTGTTTAATCTCATCGTCAATAGCATTCAGTAATCCATGCTCCGTAATAATATTTGCATTCAGGCTTTTAGAAATATCGCTCAGGTCGCCGATGCTGCGGCTTAAAAGTGCTACCGAACTTTCAACCTTTTCCTGTGCTGTTTCTTTGTTGTCCCAGTTCAGCGTATTCAGTTGCAATTTGGCAAGGGTAAGGGAGAGGCTGATATTATCATGTATTTCCCGGGATATATGCTGAAAAGTTTGTTCCTGTATCTCAAGCTGTGTATTCAGTATTGTTTTTTCATGATCGAGTTTTAATTGCTCCAGATTTTGCTCAAAAGATTGTTGCTTTTTTCTATAGAGGTATAGAATACTTACAATAAAGGCTATTAAAAAAAGGAGTAACCCTGAAACTACCACCAAAAAGATAACTATATCGTAAGAGGCTTTTTGCATAGAAATGCTTTAGAAAGGAAAATAAAATTAATTGAAAATGGTAAATAGAAAAGAGTAGCAGCAAGGATATTATAATAATTTAGGTGTGATTTATGTATAAAACTGTCAGTTAGATAAAAAGGGATAGAAATAATTGAAAAAAGGAAAATACCGGTTACGATCCAAAATGAAGGCCGTTGAGAAAGTGGTATGCCTGATATATTTTTAAAGAGTTGAAAGAAATAAAATATACATGGTGTGAGAAGAAGGATAAATTCCATTACCCCAATTAAATTAGTTACATAAGTAAATCGGTTAGTTATAAAATAGAATCTGGTAGCCAAATGAATAAAAACAATAACTGTAAAGACTAAAGAGATTAATATTAAAGCTTTTTTAATATTTCGATTGTGTAGAACCTGGCTAAAATAATAATAATAAACCAAGAGCTCAATTAAAGCGATTGTTGTATTTGATAAACCTACGAATATTGATTTGAGATTTTTACTAATGGCTACATTTGTTACTAAAAGACTATCAATTAAGAATATGCAAAAATCAAAAGCGATATAAAGAATAAACAGTTTTCCAATTTTGTATTTTCTCATATAAATAATTGCGAGTACTAATGCAGTTATTTCAAATAGAGCCATAATCAACTGAGAATAGTAATAAATCTTCCATTGTTCTAACAACTTCTCAAAATCCATTTTTACAAATTAGAAAGCTAAGTTACCTGCCTATCCCTTCTAAACCGACAAAAAGCCTTCCGAAAAAAACGTTTAAAAATGTTTTTTTCCTCATTATATTTCAGAAAAAAACCGACAATTTTGGTGAAAGCAGCTCTTTGAGATGATGAAAACAACAAGATTAAATGTTGTAATGATCAGAATTTTTCAGGAAAGAACATTTTTTTATGATGATTTTCCCATGGCTTTGGTTTTTGGTGCAGGTAGGTTTGTCGTATCATTTTATTTGTTGGCAGAAATACGACGACAGCCGCCTCACTCCAATGTTCAACATAGGACAGTAAGTGCCTTACCAAATGACGTTGGAGAATAAGAAAGCTGTGAGATTATTATGCCATCGGCGGAACATTCTGACACAGCGCCTAATTCTGTAGGTAAGAATTATCTTAAATAATTTAAAAATGAAAAAGATATTTGTAGTATGTGGGTTGCTCACCATTTTCGCAGTGACGGTGTTTGTTGCATGCTCTAAATCATCCCAAACAGATGAAGCAAGTCTTTCAAAAAAAAATGGAAAATTAGATAGCCCAAAAAACACCAACAACTTATCTGTTGATTTAAGCCGATTAATCGACTTAAAAAGTGAAATTGCAAATAGAATTATTGGTAGTGGGATTTCCAAAAAAATAATTACTAAAGCTATTCAAACTCAAGACTTTAGTGAGATTAAAAAATCTATTGGAATGTCTGATGACGAATTTAATATGTATTCAAATAGGCTCCTTGACTTAAAGGAAGAAATATTACAAAAATATCCTAATGTAAAAAATGAATACAATCAAAATAAGGAATGTAAAAGTTGTAATGTAGAAAAAAGTGTTACTTATTTGTCTAAAATTGTTGATAATTCTTCTTTGAATCAAGATATTATTACTCAAGTATCTTTATCAAGTAATACCATAGATTTGCCAGAAAATCTTTCAATAATTGATGAAAATGGAGGATGTTGCTGTTGGGCAAAATATACTGCTTGTTTATTAGTTTGCACTTCAACCGGTCCATGGTTATACTGGCTTTGTGCTGGACTATGTCTTGACACATATCATTGCTCTTTATAATTACTGACTAACATCTTTTAAGTTTAAAATAAGTGTTTATGTACTATTCTGAATTTATTTCTATCGCATTAGCCTTTTTTGTGTTCTTTTTATCTCTTTATATAAAAAAGAAGAATAAGAAAATAGAACTAATACTTGCAAGTTTAGTAACGTTATATTTGTTAATTACATTAATATTATCTAAAGAGAAATCATTACTCTTTTTTTTACTACTTGGTTTGATATGGATTTCAAAAGTAATGAGGGAAATTAAAGAAATCAAGCACAAAAGTTCTTAGGCTAACAATGATTACACTTGACTATGGGCTGAGAAATATAAGCTCAGCCCATATTTAGCCTAGTCAAATACTAATGTAGGTGTTTGCTGGCTGAGAATGCATTATCATAACTGCTATACTAATCCGCAACAGATAAAGTCTTTTTTACCAGAACTAATGGAGTTTACATGGGTTATTCGATTGCCTTTGGCGTAGAAATAAATAATTTTGTCAACTTGAAAGTGATTTATTACAAATACACCAAGGAGCTAGAGATTGATTATTCTCTGCCTTTCTACCAATTCTCCTTTAACTATTCGCTGAAATAGTTTTCTTCCCGCCTTATTTTCTTCCCGGCATTTTTTTATAACAAACCTTTTTTGCTGTAGAGACAAAGATTCCGGATCAAGTCCGGAAAGACATTTTAAAGCTGGCAATTCTCACAGCTTTTAAAAAAACTAATAAAAATGTGGGATTTACTAAAATAACGTACTTTTACTCTCTTCCAAAACCTGTTAAATTAACTGCAACTCAATAATCTATGTCCACCCAGCAAATAAAAGTGGCCATCGCCGACGATCATAAGATCTTTCGTGATGGTATCAGAATGGCTCTTAAAGACAAAGAATACCTCAAAATTCTTTGGGAAGCCGAAGATGGCAAAGACCTTCAGCACAAACTCCAGCTTAAATTACCAGATGTAATATTGATGGACATTCGTATGCCGGAAGTCGATGGCATTAATGCTATCAGTCTGATAAGGAAAGAATACGAAGCACTAAAGATAATCGTACTCACCATGTATGATGATCAGGAAATGATTACCAAGATGATGGAGATGGGTGCCAATGCTTACCTGACAAAGACTACTGATCCCGAAGAAATTTACCAGGCCATCCTCACCTGCATGAATGAGGATTTTTATTTTAATGAACTGGTAAATAAAGCGGTGCTGCTAAAATTGCAGCATAAAAAAACCGTAAGGCAGTTTTATCCTAATCCTGTAAAATTCTCTGAAAAGGAAATCAAGATATTGAAATTGATTGCAGATGATAAAACAACAGAGGAGATTTCAAAAGAAGTTTTTTTAAGTCCCCGCACCATAGAAACCATCAGGCAAAATATGAAACAGAAGGTTGGTTCTAAAACCATTGCCGGGCTTGTAATGTATGCGATGCGGAATAAGCTGCTAGAATAAAAAGGATGATTACATCATCTCTATTTCCTTTATTAAAATTTGAAGATGTCAAATATCAACGATAGTTATTTCGATGGGCATTATAAAGAATTATGGAGAACTATTATACCTGATGAACTGACGGTAAAAGAAGTTGATTTTATGATTTCTTACTTTAACCTGAAGCCGGGTCAAAAGGTTTTGGACCTGATGTGTGGCTATGGAAGACACTCTATAGGTTTGGCAAAAAAGGGAATTGAAGTAACTGCTGTTGACAATCTTGGTGCGTACATTAATGAAATAAACGAAATATTAGACAAAGAGAATTTGTTAATAAAAGCAGTGAAGACGGATGTTATAAACTATTATCCAAAGGATAAGTATGAACTTGCTATTTGCATGGGCAATAGCTTTAATTTTTTTAATGAAGCAGATGCTTTGAAATTGCTGACAACAATCGGCTCATGT
>JBDSUW010000198.1:0-16486 GCA_039927535.1 Chitinophagaceae bacterium
CTGCTTTTACTTTTTCCGCTATCAATTTCAGTTGGGGAGCTATATCTGTATTCACCATAATTATGTAACAATTAATCGGGTGTAAAGTTACGATTCTGCGGGGGACTTTTTTTGAACCACGGAGGCACGGTGGCACAAAGGAGCACAGGAGGAAAAACACCCTCCGTGTCTTCGTGTCTCCGTGGTTCAATACACTAAAATCCTTATCTTCCCTTTCTTATATTTTACTACTCTTAAAAATGGCTCATGAACATCAAACTACGGCTTACCATAATCAGTTTTTTGCAATTCTTTGTGTGGGGTGCATGGCTCATTACTATCGCCACTTATTTCTTTTCCAACAATATGGGAACCGGCGTTCAGTTTGGAGCTATCTTTTCTACGCTGGCACTTTCTTCTTTGTTTATGCCAGCCCTTACGGGTATCATTGCTGATAAATGGATTAACGCCGAAAAGCTTTACGGTGTTTTGCATATTCTTTATGCAGCAGCATTGTTTTATGTGCCACAGGTAAAAGATGCCGACACTTTGTACTATGTAATCTTCGCAGCAATGATTTGCTACATGCCAACCATCTCTTTATCCAATTCAATTTCCTATACAATTCTAAAAAATAATAATTACGATGTCATCAAAGTATTTCCGCCCATAAGGGTTTGGGGAACTATTGGTTTTATCGCTGCTATGTGGGTTACTAATTTATCTGGCAGCAAAGCAAATGCAAATCAGTTTATCATTGGTGCAGTGGCGGCAGTGGTGTTAGGGATTTTTTCTTTTACGTTGCCCAAATGTCCTCCCGTAAAATCAATAACAAAAGGTGCTTCCTTCCTTGAGCAAATGGGACTAAAGGCCTTTAAACTATTTGCCAATTACAAAATGGCAGCCTTCTTCATTTTCTCCATGTTTTTGGGTGCGGCATTGCAGCTTACCAATATGTATGGCGACACATTTCTCGACGATTTCAGAAAAGTACCTGCATACGGACCTGAATCATTTGTAGTAAAATATTCAACTATCATCTTATCCATATCGCAGGTTTCAGAAACGGTTTTCATTCTTGCCATTCCATTTTTTCTCAAACGATTTGGTATAAAAAAGGTAATGCTGTTTTCCATGATTGCATGGGTGCTGCGGTTTGGATTGTTTGCTTATGGTAATCCTGGCGACGGTTTATGGATGATCATTCTCTCTTGTATTGTGTATGGCATGGCATTCGACTTCTTTAATATTTCGGGTTCGTTGTTTGTAGAAACCACTACCGATCAATCCATCCGTTCCAGTGCACAGGGATTGTTTATGATGATGACAAACGGCGTTGGTGCATTCCTCGGCAGTATAATAAGTGGTTTTGTAATTGATAAATACTTTACCACCGCCAGTGGCGACAGGATCTGGCACGACGCATGGCTTTCCTTTGCCGCTTATGCATTGGTGGTCGCCATTCTGTTTGCCATCTTCTTCCGGCATAAACATAAACCGGAAGATGTGGCCAATGTACAGCATTAGGAATTTTATCTAGCCAACTGTAGAATTACTATCAGCTTTCGTTGCGCCTGCCCGTACGAAGCTTTTACGTAGGCGGGTCGCACACTGCATCGTTCTGTTCGCTATTGAGCATTTGCGATATGTACTGTCGTTTTGTTTTTTGTATGTACCGATGCTACGCATTTCTTTTTTTCTATAGTTTCTTCTCCAACGGATTAAAATCCGTTGTTAATAGATGTACCGAGGCTACGCCTCTCACTTCTAACCCGAGTTTAACAATCGAGATAACATTCTAACTTTCGGAAACAAGTGCCATAGGCACGGTCTATTTTGTAACAAAGGGTTTCAACCCTTTGCAAAAAACAAAGTAGCAAACAAAGTACCGTAGGTACGACCCATTTATTAATCCTTGGAAATTAACCCGCAACATTTATTTTCGGGCATGGCTTTATTAGAAGTAGTTGCTGCAGGCAAACGGGAAAAGGAAAACTTTACAGTAAGGCATATTAATTTCTCTCAACAACCGTTGGAGAAAATTGCCATTGCTGGCGAAACAGGCTCTGGCAAAACAACACTGCTGAAAATGATTGGCGGCCTTACCCAACCTGATGAAGGAACAATCTATTTTGAAGGCGAAAGAGTACTGGGTCCGTTTGAAAGATTAATTCCCGGGCATCCGCATATTGCATACCTCAGCCAGCATTTTGAATTAAAAAATAATTACAGGGTAGAAGAAGAACTGGAAAGTAAAAACCTGTTGACGGAAGAAGCTGCCAATAATATTTACCGCATCTGCAGGATAGAACATTTATTAAAAAGAAAAACCGACCAGCTTTCCGGCGGCGAAAGACAACGAATTGTATTGGCAAGGTTATTGACCACTTCTCCAAAGTTATTATTACTGGATGAACCCTTTTCTAATCTTGATGCAATACATAAGAACATAATTAAATCGGTGCTGTTGGATATTGGCACTCAACTAAACACCAGTTGCATTTTGGTATCGCATGATGCGGCAGATACACTTTCCTGGGCAGATACGATTTATGTATTGAAAGAAGGAATGATAGTACAGCAAGGCACTCCACAAAAAATATACAAAGAACCTATTGATGAATATTGTGCTGGCCTGTTTGGTGAATACAATCTGCTGAATGAAGCAAATGCAAAACATTTTTTTCCAAACATTCTTGGTAAAGAACAATTAATTGTGCGACCAGAGCAATTACTCATTATAACTGAAAGTACGAATGCTGCAAAAGGTATTGTGCAGGCTGTTTATTTTTTCGGTGGTTATTATGTTGTTGAAGTGCTGGTGAATGGGCAGTTGCTGAGAGTGAGAACAGATAGAGGGAATATTGGAATTGGAGAGACTGTTAGTTTAGAGATGTAAATTTATAATGATGTATTATTCAATACAAATTAATTAAAAAATCCCAAACTCCTTAACCGAAATTTGGGATCTGTTATTTGTAATTTCTTTTATTTAAATATGAGCTTCAATCTTTTTTACAAAATTACCTTTTGGTTGTGCACCTACTAATTTGTCAACCACTTCGCCACCTTTAATGAAAAGAATAGCAGGGATGGAAGTGATACCATAGTTCATAGATACTTGCGGGTTGTTGTCAACATTTAGTTTGCCCACATTTACTTTGCCATCATACTCTTTGCTTAGTTCTTCAATTACCGGCCCGATTGCACGGCATGGTCCACACCACTCTGCCCAGAAATCCACTATGGTTAATTTATCTGAAGCCAATACATCTGTTTGAAAATTTGCGTCGTTAAACTCTTTTGCCATTTTTATTTTTTATTTGCCCCCATCCCCTAAAGGAGTGAA
This sequence comes from Chitinophagaceae bacterium, assembly GCA_039927535.1. Lineage (GTDB taxonomy): Bacteria > Bacteroidota > Bacteroidia > Chitinophagales > Chitinophagaceae > JJ008. The sequence continues at coordinate 3,329 of JBDSUW010000198.1, forward strand.
TGGAGATGTTGAATAATTAAATTTTTTTTCTTCTTAGGGAGGACAAATTTAAGCCCATTCATTTGATTATGCAGCTCTGTCGTGGATTTGTGTAAAACTTGTCAGCTACGGATGTCATATAGCTTACAAATATGCTAAAATGGCTACTGTCTTAACGAATTTTAAACAGTAACTACCTGCACATCAAACTCCGGGCTTGCTTCGAGAAACTGTACCATTTCATCATTCATTTCAAATCCGCCGCTCATAGTTACAAGGCTGATCTTTAATTTTTCTTTTGGTACACCAAGAGAAAACCGTAAAGTGGTCATGCCCGGATGAGCTTTTACATTTTGCTCAATGAATTTTACGGTCTCGGGTTTCAAGTCCTGCGGATGAGCTTCAATGGTTACCTGCTTGGTCATTACCCGTTTCATGGTTTCTGCCAGCGAAACAGATTGTACTTTTAACTCAAACGTTTCCTGATTGTAACGTTGTTTTAAAAAGCCATTAATCAACACAGTGCTGCCTTGCTGCAGTATGGGTGTTAATCGCATATAGTCTTCGGTGAATAAAGGGAAATCAGTTTTGCCAGAATAATCTTCAATAAAAAAGTTACCATATTTATTTCCACTCTTGGCAACACGGTGCTGTGCATCTACCACCAATCCAACAAGACGGAAAGGCCTGCTGGGATTGGATTGCATACTAATGGAATCTTTGAACTCAATAAAGTCGGCAATTGGAGTAACACCGTAATGCCGCATTTCGAATTTGTAATTATCTAATGGATGTCCGCTTAAGAATATTCCTGTTACTTCTTTTTCTTTATTCAATTGTATTACCAATGGCCAAGGTTCGCATTCAGGAATCCGTGGCGGTGGGATTTCCATGGTGATGGGAAGGTCGCCAAACAAAGTGTTAGCCGTATTCGTATTTTGATTGTTGTAAACTTGTCCGTACTTAATTATTTTTTCCAGGCCATTCATTATTTCTCCTTCCGGTACATTAAAGTATTGTGTTCTTGTATGTTCAGGAAAACAATCAAAAGCTCCGGCATAAGCAAGGCTCTCCAATGTTTTTTTATTGACGGTACGTTGATTGATGCGTTTGATAAAATCAAATATGTCTGTGTAAGCTCCACCTTTTTTCCCTTCTTCGATTATACTTTCTATGGCTGCTTCCCCAATGCCTTTTAATCCACCGAGGCCGAAACGAATTTCACCTTTACTGTTTACTGCAAAACCTTTTAATGATTCATTGATATCTGGCCCGAGTACTTTTAATCCCATCCGCTTACACTCTTCCATAAAGAAAGTGATCTTTTCAGTGCTGCCAGCATTGTTCAATACTGCCGACATATATTCAGCAGGGTAGTGGGCTTTTAAATAAGCAGTCTGGTATGCTACATAAGCATAGCAGGTGGAGTGGGATTTGTTGAATGCATATTGTGCAAATGCTTCCCAGTCGGTCCATATTTTTTCTAATCGTTCTACAGGTAATAATTTTTCTGTTGCTCCTTCGATGAACTGTTTTTTCATTTTGTTCAACGTAGCGATCTGTTTTTTACCCATTGCTTTCCGCAATACATCCGCATCGCCTTTACTAAAGCCGGCTAATTTTTGTGCCAGCAACATTACTTGCTCCTGATAAACGGTGATGCCATATGTTTCTTCCAAATATTCCTGCATTTCCGGCAAGTCATATTGAATGGCTTCACGGCCATGCTTACGATCAATGTAATTGGGAATATATGCAATCGGTCCGGGACGATACAAGGCGTTCATCGCAATAAGGTCGCCGAACTTATCGGGTTTTAATTCCCGTAAATATTTTTGCATGCCTGCACTTTCAAATTGGAAAGTACCGATAGTCGCAGCATGTTGATACAGTTCAAACGTTTTTTTGTCATCCAGCGGAATGGCATCTATATCAATCGTTACTCCGTGAATCTGTTTGATTAGCGCTAATGCATTTTTAATGATGGTGAGTGTTTTCAAACCTAGAAAGTCCATCTTAATAACACCGGCATTTTCAATATCATTTCCTTCAATCTGTGTAAGCCATAAATTGGATTCTTTAGATGTGGCAATAGGAATCAATTCCATCAAATCCTTTGGAGCAATGATAATACCTGCTGCATGAATACCCGTATTACGAACAGAGCCTTCCAGTCTTTCTGCTTCATGCAAAATTTTACTTAGTATAGAATCAGTATCCTTATAAATATCCCGGAGTTTTTTTACATTCTCCATATCATCACTTCCATATCCGTCTTTTTCTTCTAAAGATTTTTCTCCCCATCCGCCTTCGGCATCCGGGCGGGCATCTTTTGTTTTCATTGGAGCATGCAACACTCTTCTTAACTCTGTGCCCGGACGATCTGGAACTAATTTTGTAAGCATCCTGCTTTCTGCAATTGGCAGGTCCATTACTCTTGCTACATCGGCAATGCTTGATTTGGCAGCCATAGTACCGTACGTAATAATTTGTGCAACCTGATTCTTACCATATTTTTCTACTACATAGTCAATCACTTTTTGTCTTCCTTCATCATCAAAGTCGGTATCTATATCCGGCATTGATTTACGATCGGGATTCAGGAATCTCTCAAAAAGTAAATTATATTTTATTGGATCTATATTGGTGATGCCGATGCAATAGGCAACAACACTTCCGGCTGCTGATCCTCGGCCCGGGCCAATAAAAACATCTTTCTTTCTTCCGGCATCTATAAAATCACCAACGATTAAAAAGTAACCGGCAAAGCCCATCATTTTAATGGTGAAGAGTTCAAACTCCAGCCTTTCTTTTAATTCGTCAGTAAGTTCGGTATATCTTTTGGCGGCGCCTTCGTAAGTAATATGTTTTAAATATTCCCATTGGTTCTGCGATTCTGCAGATACTTTATACTTGCCAATGGTTTCTTCTTTCGTGTGAACCTGAAATCTTTTCTCAACCGGAAAATTAGGAAGCAGAATATCCCTTGTAAGATTCAATACTTCAATCTTATCTACAATTTCATTGGTGTTATCTAAAGACTCCGGCAGATCATGAAAGACCTTGCTCATCTCTTCCGTAGTTTTAAAATAAAACTGGTCGTTTGGAAAAGCAAATCGTTTGTCCTTTACATTAATGTCATCATCATTAAAATCCCGCAAGGCAGGGGTGCTGATTTTTTCGCCGGTATTGATACATAACAAAATATCATGTGCATTAAAATCATCCTGTTCTACATAATGGGAATCATTACTGGCAATGATCTTTACTTTATACTTCCGGGCAAACTTTATCAATACTTCATTTACTTTGTCCTGTTCTGCCATTCCATGGCGTTGCAACTCCACATAAAAATCTTCCTGAAAAATATTGAGCCACCACTTGAATTCATTCTCGCCGTCTTCTTCTCCTTTTTTCAGAATAGCTTGTGGAATAGATGCACCGAGGCAACAGGTTGTGGCAATTAATCCTTCATGGTATTTTAGAATAAGTTCCTTGTCAATTCTTGGATACTTACCGTACATGCCTTCTACAAAACCCAGAGAAGTTAATTTGATAAGATTTTTATAACCAACTTCATTCTTCGCCAATAATATTTGGTGGTAACGTTTGTCCTTTATTTCTTTTGTAAATGTTTTCTGATGTCTTGTTTCTGTTACATAAAACTCACAACCAACAACAGGTTTTACTTTTACAGTACCATCTTCATTTTTATGGCGGTGAGCTTCTGCTACAAAATCAAAAACACCAAACATATTGCCATGATCGCTGATGGCCATTGCAGGCATTTCATCTTTTATTGCTTTTTTGTAAAGATTCTGAATGGAAGCAGCTCCATCAAGTAAGGAGTATTGTGTATGTACATGGAGATGGGAAAATTTCATTTTCACTAACCTTTTTCTTTTTTAACTATAATATTGCCAAAACAGTATTTAGCCGGGAATTTGTTATGCAAGCAGGTTCTCTACTGAAATGTCTTCATCTAATTCAGCCCAATGTATGCCTTCGCCATCACCAATTAAACGCCAATTTTTTAATTGTTCAGGGGTGGCATTTCTAAGCTTTGGAAACCATTCGAGAGGATATGCAATTTCCCGCCCATCTTCGATAAATAGAATCATTTTTGTTTCATTGAATGAAACATCAAAAGCTTTGTTTGATTTATTGATAGTTAAAGTACTCATCCCATTTTTGAATTAATATTTCCAAATTTTCCTCTACTAAGTTACGAATTTGCTTTAACTCAGAAGCACTAAATCTTTTCGATTTAACAAGTTTGACTGGAGAGAGTTCAAGTTTTGCCGTTTTATTATCCCTTTCAACATGAATATGCTTAGGAAGGTGTTCGTTTACATAAAAGAAAAAACGATAACCTTTTATTAATAATATTGTTGGCATTTTACTTTTTCTTAAAACTATAAATAGTAATTGAGCCACTACTATAACTACAAACCCATGCCTCAAGCTTGTCATCATTTTCAAAAATATCTACACCAACCGGGTGACCGCCACATGGTAAAGATGCCACTTTCTCAAAGTTATTGTTATTGATTTTGTACACATCCACATAGTCGCTGCTGTAGCAGGTTACAAACAGAAATTTGTGATTTTTCGATAAAATAATTGTTCTTGGCTGCGAATGTGTTTTTGCTGTAAATAAAGATTTCCCTGTTGCTGCATCAAGGCAGGCTATTGTTCCAAGACTGTTGTACGAAACAAAAATATGGCCGCTGGTATCCATCACTACATGTCTCGGACTCGACCAAACATTTAGAACTGTATCCGTTTGCCAAGTGTTGTTATCAACAACATGCAAACTTGCTCCGCCCATGATGGCTATATAAGACCTCTTCTTATTATTATCAATTACGATACCTCTTGGTATGGCTGAAACTTTTATAGTACTAATCACTTTGCCAAATGGGTATACATCTTTATTTAATTCTAAAACACTTGTATTTCTTGAATGCCAGTTGCTAACAAGCAGATGTTTACTGTCTGATGTGACTGCAATCACTTTTGGTGTTTTGCCCGTTTCAATTAAAGGTACCCGGAATGAATCTTTTTTTTCGGAGCCGGGATAAACAACTGTAACTGGTTTGGTTTTTTGTTCTGCATCAACTTTTCCGGTATTTTTTAAAAAATCATTTACCCAAATCGGAACGATACCTTCTGCATTGTGTAAAGAAACCCAGAGTATTTCATCTTCATGACTAAAGCAGGCTTCTACAGGTTTTTCCTGGAAAGAATTAATAGGACGGCTTTTATTATAATCCCAACCCATACCTCTTGTTGGAGTGAACTTAAATTCTTTAGTGAGCTTTCGGGTAGGCTGATCAAATTCATATACGCTCATTCCTTCGAGGTTCATAGCATACAACTTTGAACCTTTAGAATTAAAGATTACAGATTTGGTGCCCCCCGCTGCGGCCAATGTTTCCTTTTTTTCATATTCAAGACCAGTATATGGTTTTTGGGGCGGAATAACTGGTGTTGTGTCAATAACAATTAATTTTTTAGCCATTGAATCCTTACCGCTTAATTCGGTACTTCCTGAATTCTGGCAACCTGTAATAATATAAAATAATGAAAGAAGGACAAAGCAAGTTTGCATAAAGTGGTGTTTAGACCAAAGTAATAAAAATTAGACTAATAAGATTATTAATGATTTTAACATTTTTACAACTTATTGATAAAAATAACTAAATGTAAATCAATGTATTATAAATTTAAGCAATTTTCCTTGGGGAATTTCGTTTACGTTTCGTGGCATCAATAGGACAAATTGTTATATGTTTGCGCACATTAAAAGCAACAAATAATTATATCGTTGCTTTAAATAATATCTATGAAATAAACCTAAAAGTAAGTTGTAATGGTTAAGCAGATTTTACCCGCATTAGCATTTATTATTTTTCTAAGTAGTTGTTCCACTTTTAAGCCTTTAAACTTTACAAGTAACAGGCAGGTGGCAACGGTTGAAACTCCTACTCCTGCACCAATTACAAAATTTATTGAAGAAATTTCAGTTATTCCTCAAGCTGATGTAGATAATACGAATAACAAAGCTGAATCAAAACAGGCTGCAAAGCCTTCTTCTAAACTATCAGCAGTAAGTAGAAAGAAAAGTATGGATGCAGTTTCCGTTCCAGATAAGCTGGATGAAATAAAGATATATGAGAGAATGTTTTCCAGTATTGCAGCAGAAGTAGAGAGTGCATCCACTGTTCAATTAAAATATGCTGTGCTGATGGATACCGAAGTGGAATCATTACCAAGTAAATCATTACTAGAAGCAGTTGATGAATGGTATGGTGTTCGGTACAGAACGGGTGGCAACAGTACCAGTGGCGTTGATTGTTCAGGATTCACTGTAGGTGTTTATGCTGCATTGTTTGGAATGGCAATACCAAGAGTATCCAGAGACCAATACAGGGTAAGTACAAAATTATCTACTACTGATTTAGAACCAGGGGATCTTGTATTCTTTAATACTACTGGAAGAGGGGTGTCGCATGTAGGCATTTATCTTGGTCATAATAAATTCATTCATGCTTCTGTTTCAAGAGGCGTAATGGTAAGTGATCTTTTCGAATCTTATTATCTGAAACGCTATATTGGCGGTGGAAGGATTGATAAAAAAAACGAGATTACTGAAGAAGGCACTCATTAATTTTTAATTCCCATTCTTTTTTTGATGGTTTGCACAACGGGTATAATGTCCGGGGAAATTTTCATGTATACAACACCCAATGCATACAGAATTACGAAACTAATACTGCGGCCAATTATTCCGGCAAACCCATGCATGGTTCTAAATGCAAAATAGCAAACACAATAACAGGCGGCGGCTAACAGCAGCGTATACAGGGATTGAATAGTCAAGGGAAATAATTTAAACTTTCTCCACAAAAAAACAATTCTAATAATATTGTAAATAGTTATCGACACAACAGTGGCAATAGCAGGGCCAATGAGTCCATACTCTTTAGTAAGAAAATAAGTCAGTGGCAGCATTACGCTTAATAATATAACACCGCTAAGCAATTCAAACCTCCAGTAAGTAGAAGTGGCAATAATTTGTGCATTCACACCTGTACCCATATCAATAATCTTGGTAATGCCCAATAAAAAAAATATGGAAGAAGCATCTAGATAAGAAGATTTTACGCCAAAGGTTTTAATACCGTCCATAAAATTCATCCATATTAATAAAAAAATGGCGCAGGCAAATACCAATTGGTTGATGGAAGATCGCTGATATATTTTTTGAAGTAACGCCATGTTCTTATCCTTCCAAGCTTTGGATAAATGTGAGATAGATGCAGAAATAATTCCCCGTTGCGGCGCCTGAATAATACTGGTCATAATTGTAGCTAATCCATAAATGCCTGCTTTGGCAGCTCCTTCATCCAATAATGAAGCGATAACGATAGTGTCAAATACCTGTGATAATGTAAAGATCAAAGTGCCACCATAAACGAAGGAACAAAGTGTTACAATCTTTTTTAAAAACCTGCGGCTTACTTTACTTGGCTTAAGTGTAAAATGTATTCGTTTGGTTGCTACAAGATAAATAAACAAGCTAACTGCTATGCCCGGATAAGTAAAAACAAAACATTTTATAAATAAATCATAGTCCTTAATTACGTTGGTGATGTATAACACAATCAGCACAGTTGTAAATAAACGCCACTGAACTTCTCTGAAAAAATTTGCTAGCACAGATTTATGTAAGCTCCAGGTATAAGCTTCCAGCACCGCATAAATGGTAAGTCCAAGGCCCATTGGAAATATCCAATAATAATAATTCACCAGTTTTGGCGTATTGGTGCCAAATTTTTGAATAACAAGATTTTTCATTGCCGAACCTGCAATCATCACCAATACAAAACCAATCAGGCTTACTATCAATGCCCAGGAAATCATATCATTTTTTTCCGGAGGAAGGTTCTCGTTGTAGTATGGGTGAAATTTAAAAATATAAGAAGGCATTGCCAATGTTGCAAATGAAGCCATCAAAGTGGCAATGGCAATAACAATTGTAGTAAGACCATATTCAGCTTCTGTAAAGGTTCCTTCTCTTGTAAAGAAATAGGTGTTCAATAAACCGACAGCAAAGCCAATATATATTACGATAGAAGAGATAATGCTTTGCCGGCGAATGCTGCTCATGCGGTAAAGGTAAGTTGTGGCTGGTTAAAAGAAAACAAGCTGTCTTTCTATTTAATTTCTTTAAGAGTGATATAGAAATTCTTATTTACATCTTCCATTTTATAATTTAATGGAAGGTCAATCTTCTGCCATTCTTTTTTTGGTGTTAACCAAAAAGCTCTTCCGCTTCCGATTGCAATCGGCATATCAAAGCCATTAATGCAGTTTGTCCATCTGAATGAAATTCTGTTACCTTCTTTCTTGTATTCTAGCACTGGTATTTTTATAGTCCTTAAGTATTGGTCAAATACTTTGCTTAAATCTTTCCCTGCTTTTTTTGAGAAATAACCTTCCACATCTTTGGAGTCAACCGTCTTGTGGTAAAATTCACTATTCAATCCTCTTAATATTTTTCTGAAAACAGTATCATCATTAATTACCTGTCTTATAGTATGCAACAGACTGGCTCCTTTATTATACATATCGCTGCTACCTTCCTGGTTTACCCCATAAGGGCCAATTAAGAGTTTATCGTTGCTGATATTTTTCCGGATGCCCTGTAAATATTCGTCACCGGCCTTTTTGCCATAATGATATTCTGTAAACAATACTTCGGAGTACATTGTAAAACCTTCATGCACCCACATGTCAGCAATATCATTCGTTGTTATGTTATTGGCAAACCATTCATGGCCACTTTCATGTATGATAATATAATCCCATTTCAGTCCCCAGCCACTGCCGGACAAATCCATTCCGAGATATCCGTCCAGGTAATGATTTCCGTAAGCTGTTGCACTCTGGTGTTCCATGCCAAGGTGTGATGATTCAACCAGTTTGTATCCATCTTCGTAAAACGGGTATGGACCGAACCAATATTCAAATGCTTTGAGCATCGGCTTTACATCACGGCCGAATTGTTTTTTCGATTTTTCCAGATTGTAATCAAGCACCCAATAATCCAAGGAAAGATTTTTTTCTGTTTCACCAATAAAATTATCAGACCAGTGCACATATTTACCTATATAAGGAACAATATTATAATTATTGATCGGGCTTTTTACCTGCCAGGTATAAAGCATGGTGCCATCCTGTTGATCATCTTTAGAATATAACCTGCCATTGGCAACAGCAACTAACGTATCAGGTACCCTTATTTGTATTAGGGCACCCAGATCTGGTTCATCACTCTGATGATCTTTGCAGGGATACCATACACTGGCCCCCAATCCCTGACAGGCCACTGTCATCCATGGTCTTCCTTTCGCATCCTTACTCCAGATCCAACCACCATCCCATGGCGGGTTAATTGCTTCTCTTGCTTTACCAGAAAAATAAATTTTGATACTATAGGAAAATACTTTTGCCTGATTTTGAAAAGAGGTTTCTGAAGAACCAAATTTGTACTTGCCAAAGTCAATGATGTAAACATTGCCATTTCTTTTATAAGTGCTGAGTTGTTGCTGATTGAAAACAATACTGTCAATCATCATCGGCACTTGCAGGTCAATCTGCATTTTTTTATTGGTTCCATCATCTAATACATTAAAGCTAATCTGGTTCCAGCCGGAAATTGTTTCTGTTTTATAATCAGGTATTATATAAATATTATAGGAAAGAACATTCCACCAGGCTCTTTCCGGCGTTATGCTTCCCCGTAGTGTATCTTGCTTTGTGAATTTTCCTTTTTGATGCAGTGGCTGGGCACAGGCACTAATGGAAAAAATTAGTAAAAGGGAAACATATGTTGATTGAATAATGTATTTCACCGTGGTAATTTTTGTTACAGTAAATTTAGGGTTTGATAGCTAAGATGAACGTTAAAATTAATTTTATAAAAATAATATTCATTGGGATTGTAGCCGTGCAATTAACTGCTTGCTACAATAAAGAAAAAAGTGAAGGAAATATTTTTCATTACAATGAATTCAATGGTATTTCTTCGTTGGATCCGGCTTTTGCCAAAAGCCAGTCTACCATGTGGGCTGCACACCAGTTTTATAATACGTTGGTTGAAATTGATGACAGCCTTCATATTATTCCTTCGTTGGCAAAGAGCTGGGATATTTCTGCTGATCGTACCATTTTTACTTTTCACCTGAGAGATGATGTTTTCTTTCATGATGATGTTGCATTTCCGGAAGGGAAAGGAAGAAAATTAACGGCTTATGATGTTGAGTATAGCCTTTCACGGATAATAGATAAAGAAACTGCCAGCCCAGGTTCATGGATATTTAATCGAAAGGTGGATTCGGTACAGCCTTTCAAAGCAATCGATGATACAACCTTTCAACTAAAACTATTACGACCTTATTTACCTATTCTTGGAATTATTTCAATGCAATATTGTTCTATCGTTGCTAAAGAAGCGGTAGAGAAATATGGTATTAATTTTCGCCGTCATCCAGTAGGTACAGGACCTTTTCGTTTTATTACCTGGGAAGAAGGGCAGGCATTGATCATGAAAAAGAACCCAAGCTATTTTGAAAAAGATAGTGCAGGAGTTCGCTTGCCTTATCTGGATGGAGTGAATATTTCATTTTATGATAGTAAGGCCACAGAATTTTTATTATTCCGTCAAAAGCAATTAGATTTCATTAATGATATTGAAGCATCATTCAAAGATGAAATACTAACCAAACAAGGCACTTTGCGTAAAGATTGGGAAGGGAAGATTGTTTTGCAAACTAATCCTTATCTGAATATTGAATACTTGGGAATATTGGTTGATTCCACAAATGAATTAGTCAGGAATTCTCCGATGCGTTCGAAAAAAATAAGACAGGCTGTTAATTATGGATTCGACAGAAGAAAAATGGTTTTATATCTCCGTAACTCGTTAGGCACACCAGCAGAATCTGGTTTTGTACCAATGGGCTTACCTTCTTTTGATACAGCTATTGTAAAAGGTTATCATTATGATCCTGCAAAAGCAAAACAACTTTTGGCCGAAGCTGGATTTCCCGATGGAAAAGGATTGCAACCAATAAAATTATTGACCATTGCCATATATGCAGACATGGCAAATTTTATTGCAAAGCAATTGGGTGAGTCAGGAATTCCTGTTCAAGTAGAAGTAATGCAAAAGTCATTACTACTTACAATGACTTCCAGTTCTACCGCTGCATTCTTCAGAGGTAGCTGGATAGCAGATTATCCCGATGCAGAAAATTATCTGTCTGTTTTTTACTCAAAAAACCCTGCTCCGCCCAATTATACAAGGTATAAGAGTGTCGCTTTTGATGCTGCTTTTGAAAAGGCAATTACAGAAGATAATGATTCTATCCGATATAAATTATACCAGCAGGCCGATCAGATAATGATGAACGATGCACCAGTTGTACCACTTTGGTATGATATGGCAGTACGATTAACTCAACCTCATTTGATTGGATTTAAACCCAATGCGTTGAATTTATTGGAACTCAGGTACACAAAGTTTGAGAAGTAACTTGAATCTTAATTAGACGATTTCAATTTTTCCTTAAATACTTTTCTGAATTTTTCGAGTTTTGGGCTAATAACAATTCTGCAATAAGGATTTGTATTTTCATTGTTTTCGTAATACTGTTGATGATAATCTTCAGCTTCGTAGAAATTTGAATAAGCTGTTATCTCAGTAACAATTGGTCTATCAAATGCACCGCTTTTGTCAAGTTCTGCTTTATACTTTTCTGCTTTTTCTTTTTGCTCCTGATTATGATAAAAAACGCCACTTCTGTACTGTGTTCCAGCATCAGCACCTTGCCTGTTTAAAGTAGTTGGGTCATGCGTTTCCCAAAATACTTCCAGCAATTCATCAAAGCTTATTTTTTTAGGGTCATAAATAATTTGAAGTGCTTCTGCATGACCAGTTTGTCCGGTTGTAACCTCTTTGTAAGTAGGATTTTTTACATGGCCACCCGTATAGCCGGAAGTAGCACTGATAACGCCGTTTAACTCTTCAAATACTGCCTCAGTACACCAGAAACATCCGTTTGCAAATGTGGCAGTTTCGGTAGTTCCGGAATTGGGTTGTTCTGTTTCGTTTGTTATATTATTAAGGCTTAAATTCAGGTTATTTGTTTTAATAGATTTTTGAGCACAGGAGACTAATGTTACAAGGCTAACTATAAAGCCTGAAAATATAGATTTCATTTTATAAAGTTTAGTCATTTTAAAAGTACTTCCTGCAATTTACGATATTCCTCAATGGGTGGTTTGTCAGATGACTTGCATTCTTCTTTTTTCAGAAACTATTAACAAGTCAATTGTCAAACTAATATGCTCTGATTACTACCGGATTAAAATTATCTTTGAAGCTTTAAATAAAAGTTTCCTACCAGATTAAGAAATTCACATGAAACTATTTCCGGAATCAGCATATATCCAGTTAGAGTTTAATAAAATTAAAGAGCTCCTTGCAAAATATTGTGAAACAGAACTGGCAACTACAAAAGCCAATGAGCTGCGTATTCATACAAAAAAGGAATTTGTAGAAACGGAACTTAGGCAAAGCCATGAATACCGGCAACTGGTTCTCAACGGCATTTATTTCCCAAATGATTTTGTTCAAAACCTTTCCAGGGAATTAAAGTTACTTTCTATTCCGGGTGCAGTATTAAGCGGTGAGGAGTTCAACTTTATAAGAAAACTCGCAGCAGTTATTGAAAATATTTTTCGTTGGTTCGATAACGAAAAGAAGATTGCATACTCAGGGTTACTGAAAGTAATCAGCACTACATATTACGAAAAAGCAATTCCTGAATTAATAGATGAAGTATTGGATGAAAATAGCCAGGTAAAAGATAATGCTTCGGAAGATTTAAAAAATATTCGTTTAAGTCTTTACCGAAAGCGGAATGAACTCCGGCGCTTGTTTGATAAGATAGTCTCCAAATTAAATAAACAAGGCTATCTCGCCGAGATTGAGGAAAGCTTTATGAGTGGGCGAAGAGTGTTGGCTGTATTTGCAGAACAAAAAAGAACAGTAAAGGGAATTTTACATGGGGAAAGTGACAGCCGTAAAACCGCATTTGTTGAACC
>JBDSUW010000199.1:0-20746 GCA_039927535.1 Chitinophagaceae bacterium
CACCCACCACTTTAGTGCCGTATTCGATCATTTGCGTGGCATGAAATGTACCTTCTGTACCGGTAAAGCCCTGCACTAAAATTTTTGAATTCTTGTTAACGAGAATACTCATATTTACCTTTTGAAGTGAGGCAAATGTAAGGCAAAACAGACAATTTAAAGACCGGGCAGCATCCTATTTGTATTTGACATAAATAATTGAATAACCACTAGAAGAAGTTGGGGTAATAGTAGTGTTTCCTGCTGTAATTATGCCTTTTCCCAGGCTATCTGTTTTTACGACTGTATTAATAACAGTACCGCCGGTATCTGGTATGTAATAATCTATTATCATTACTGCATCTGCACCTATGCTTCTACCTTTGTCCAAGACTTTTTCCTGAATTTTTTCAGGATTATTAAAAAAGCCAAACCGGCTCATATAACCTTTCCCGATTATTGTATAAGGCTTTTTAATAGAGCTTTCAGCTACAAATACTTCAACGTTTGTAACAGGTGAATACTTTTGACCGATATAGTGAAGTTTGGAACTGCAGGAAATAAATAAGACTGAAATAAAGAGAAAGTAAATTTTAAACATAAAGGTTGGTTTAAGTGTAACCAAGCCTGTTGCATAAACTATACCCTACAGAATATTACAAGTAAATCGTTTGTTAAATATCATTCCTCATCAGGCGGTGGAATAAGTACAGGCGCATCTTTATCCAGCAATTCTTCCATATTTCTTTCATTGGAAATTTTACCTTTTTCTTCCAGCATTCTCATGTCTTTTGCATCTTGTAAGAATTCAGATGCAAATATAAATTCGTTCAGCCGATCATTTTTACTGAAAATAATTTCTTTGTTGTTGCCTTCCCATTCTTTGTTGCCTTTATACATGTAAAGAATGGAATTTCCAATTTCCATTACACTATTCATGTCATGGGTATTAATGACAGTTGTGATATTGTATTCAATAGTTATTTCTTTGATCAGCCGGTCGATTACTAAAGAAGTTTGCGGATCAAGGCCAGAGTTTGGTTCATCGCAGAATAGATATTTCGGATTGAGGACAATAGCTCTTGCCAATGCTACTCTTTTTTTCATACCACCACTTACCTCAGAAGGAAATTTTTTATTGGCACCAATAAGATTTACTCTTTCTAAAACTTCATTTACTCTTTCCAATTTTTTTTTATAACTGTCTTTCGTAAACATATTCAGCGGGAACATCACATTCTGTTCTACAGTCTGGCTATCAAATAAGGCTGAACCCTGAAACAGCATCCCTATCTGTTTTCTTATTTCAGTTTTATCAACTCCGGTCATAGTAGTGAAGTTTTCGCCGCTATATAATACTTCGCCGGAATTCGGTTCAAAAAGACCGACCATACATTTCATCAATACAGTTTTACCACTTCCGCTGGAACCAATTATTAAATTGCACTGACCAGCTTTCATAACTGAACTTACATCTTCGATAATTGTTTTATCGCCAAATACTTTTTTTATATTTTTTACCTCAATCATATTAGAAACTACGGGTCTTTAGTTTTATGCTGCGAAACAGATCGCTTTTAAAATATCATTATTTATATTGTTCTTCATTGATTATGTTGGTAGCAACAATGCAGATAAAATATAATCGGCAAATAAAATTAAAATACAACTTACCACAACTGCTTTGGTGCTGGCTCTTCCAATTTCCAATGCTCCGCCTTTTACATAATAACCATAAAAGGCTGGTATGCTGGAAATGATAAAGGAGAATACATACGCTTTTATCAATGCAAAAATTACATTAAAGGGAACAAAAAATTCCAACAGGCCTTTGTCAAAAATACTTGCTGGAATAATTCCTGTACCAACGCCGGCTAATCTGCCTCCCCAGATTCCCAATGCCATAGCAATAGCTACCAATAGCGGAATCATTAAAAGTGCTGCGACAATCTTTGGCAGAATCAGGTATGTTTTTGTATTGATACCCATAATTTCTAATGCATCAATTTGTTCGCTTACTCTCATGTTGCCCAATTCGCTGGCAATACGACTGCCAGCCACACCTGCTAACACAATACAAACCAAAGTGGGAGCAAATTCGAGAATAACAGTATCTCTTACAATCTGGGCAATAGTGGATGGAGGAATTAACGGACTTACCAATTGATAAGCTGTTTGGACGGTGGATACAGCTCCGATGAAAACGGAAATGATTGCCACAATTCCTAATGAACCAACACCAATTTCAGTACATTGATGAATAAATTCCTTCCAATACATCTTTGCATTTTCAGGGCGGGAAAACATTCCCTTGATCATCAAAAGGTACTGGCCTATATCATTGAAAATGGTCATATAAAATCTAAAATACGATGAAATTCTTTGCTATCTGTATTTACGTTTGGATAGTTATACTAGTTTATGTATTCCTGCTTGTTTTTTTGAATCGTTTCCACCATTTTGAACGTTTTACAATATCCCCTGTTGGAGACTGGCTTTTACTTTGTGCATCTACTACAGCAACTATTGCCATATTAATAATACTGCGAACAGAACTTCCCAGTTGCAAGATATGTACTGGCTTTTTCAGGCCTAATAGGATAGGACCTATAGCATCTGCCGTCTCCAGTTCCTTTAAAAGATTGTACGCAATATTACCTGATGCAAGGTTAGGAAATATCAATGTGTTTACATCTTTATCTACTAACTCACTAAAAGGATAATTTTCTTTCATCAATTCTTTATTTAATGCCACACTGGCCTGCATTTCTCCATCCACAATCAACGAAGGCATTCTTTCTTTTACAATTTGTCTTGCTTTTGCCACTAAAGCAGCTTCTTTGGAATTACTGCTGCCAAAGTTTGAATAGCTCAGCATAGCAATACGGGGAGTGATATTAAAGTGTTTAACTTCCCTCGCAACCATTAGTGTTATCTCTGCTAATTCTTCAGCTGTAGGATTGAAGTTTACAGTGGTATCGCCAAGAAATAATGGTCCTTTCTTTGTCAGCATTAAATACATTCCGGCAATCTTGTTTACACCTTCTTCGGTACCTATGGTTTGTAATGCAGGTCGGATTGTATCAGGATAATTTTTTGCCAATCCTGAAATCATGCAGTCTGCATCACCAAATTCCACCATCATACAACCATAATAGTTGCGGTCTTTCATTACTTTTTTAGCTTCATATGCATTGAAGCCTTTTCTTCCTCTTTTTGCCAGAAATGATTCTGCATATGTTGATCTTCTTTCCTCCATTTCTTCACTTCTTGGATCAAAAATGGGAATGTCTTCTATGTCGATACCATTTGATACTGCAATAGCCTTGATTTTTATTGGATCGCCAAGAAAGATTGGGTAGCCGATACCTTCATCAAAAATGATTTGCGCCGCTTTTAATATTTTGATATTATCTGCTTCTGCAAATACAATTCGTTTTGGATCTCTTCTCGCTTTATTGCCAATAATTCTCAATACCTGGTTGTCAAGTCCAAGCCGTTTGTTCAGGCTCGTGACGTATGCATCCCAGCTACTAATTGGTTGACGGGCTACACCACTTTCCATGGCTGCTTTAGCAACGGCAGGTGCAACTGTTGCCAATAATCTATGATCCAAAGGTTTTGGAATAATGTAATTTTCGCCAAATGAAATATTCTTTTCATTATAAGCCATATTCACCATATCCGGCACAGGTAATTTTGTTAAGGCAGCCAAAGCCTTTACAGCAGCCAGTTTCATTTCTTCATTAATATGCGTAGCTCTAACATCCAATGCGCCACGGAAGATGTAAGGGAACCCCAATACATTATTTACCTGATTAGGATAATCACTTCGACCCGTCGCCATTATTACATCTTTTCTTGCAGCTTTTGCATCATCCCAGCTTATTTCTGGATCAGGGTTAGCCATGGCAAAAACGATTGGATTTTTGGCCATGCCTTTTACCATTTCCTGTGTTACACAATTGCCTGCACTTAAACCGATAAATACATCCGCATCTTTCATTGCCTGTGTCAGCGTCATATCACCTTTAGCATTGGCAAATTTCAATTTAAAATTTTCCAGATCATTTCTTCCTTTATGCAACACACCTTTCCGGTCAAACATTAAAAAATTTTCATGCTTTGCGCCCAGCGATTCATATAATAAGGTGCAAGCCATTGCAGCGGCACCGGCACCGTTCACAACAAATTTTACTTTTTCTATTTTCTTTTTTTGAATTTCTAATGCATTCAGTAATGCTGCAGCACTGATGATGGCTGTTCCATGCTGGTCATCATGCATTACCGGAATATTCATTTGCTTTTTAAGCTCTTGTTCAATATAAAAACATTCAGGTGCTTTTATATCTTCCAGATTGATGCCACCGAATGTTGGCTCCAATGCTTTTACAATCTCAACAAATTTTACTGGATCTTTTTCATTAATCTCAATATCGAACACATCAATGTCTGCAAAAATTTTGAATAGAACTCCTTTGCCTTCCATCACTGGCTTACTTGCTTCTGGTCCAATATCGCCAAGTCCAAGTACGGCAGTACCGTTACTGATAACGCCAACAAGATTTCCTTTCGCAGTATATTTATAAGCATTTTCAACATCGGCTACAATCTCCAGGCAAGGTGCTGCCACACCGGGTGAATAAGCAAGAGAAAGATCTCTTTGTGTTTTTGCTTCTTTGGTAGGAACTACTTCTATTTTTCCAGGCCTTCCTTTAGCATGGTATTCAAGCGCCTGTTGTTTCCTTAAATCATTAGACATAGAAAATTATTATGTTACAAGTTGTAGTAATTCTGCTAATTGTACTTTGCAAGCCTATTCCGATGAAAATCGACACACTCTTGTACTTCAGTAACCTGCTGCCGGCCGGCAGGTTCTATTCAGCAAAATGGGTTGCAATGTACAAAATAATAGCACTAACGGCTGTTGTATGTTATTAAGTGAAATAAGCAGATAATATTGCTATGATTTAGCTGAACTTCCCAGCCATGCCATCATTCCCATTCCAATCTCAATGGCGTTTTCATCGATATTAAAAACAGGCGTATGTACACCCGCTGTTATTCCTTTGGCTTTATTCATAGTGCCTAAGCGATAAAAGCAAGCAGGTATTTGTTGTGCATAATATCCAAAATCTTCAGCACCCATTCGTAGCTCTGTTTCACTCACATTTTTTTCTCCCATAAAATCACTTGCGAGCCTCATAGCCTCAGCGGTAACATTTTCATTATTCATTACACAAGGATAGCCAACATCGATATGCAAATCGGCTTCGCCACCCATTGATTGAACAAGATTGTTGGTTAATTGATGCATGAGCTCATGTGCCTTAAACCGCCATGTTTCATCCATTGCCCTGAAGGTACCCATCAGTTTTACTTCATTAGGAATTACATTGGTTGTATTGCCCGCATTGAAAGAAGTAATTGATAGAACAGAAGGATTAAATGGATTATTATTTCTACTTATTAATTGCTGCAATGCAATGATTAAATGTGAACTTATTAATATCGGGTCAATAGTTATATGTGGTGAAGCAGCATGACCACCTTTGCCTTTAATGGTAATATATATTTCATCGGCACTTGCCATTACCTTACCACTTCTGAAACTTAATTCACCAACTTCCAATATTGTATTTACATGTAAAGCATAAATGGACTGTGGTTTTGGGTTTTCCAATACACCATCTCTTATCATCAAGGATGCGCCACCAGGATTTTTTTCTTCGCCTGGTTGAAAGATCAGTTTTACTGTTCCTTGCCATTCATCTTTTAATTCATGGAGAATTTTTGCAGCACCTAATAAACAGGTGGTGTGTACATCATGGCCACAGGCATGCATTACTCCATCATTTTTTGATTTATAAGGAATATCATTCTCTTCTTTAATCGGCAAAGCGTCCATGTCTGCTCTTAATGCAACAATTCTCTTTTCAGGATTTTTGCCTTGTATAATCCCAACCACACCAGTAGTTGCTATAACAGTAAACGGAATCCCGAATTCTTCTAACTTACGTTGTACAAATTTTGAAGTTTCAAATTCCTGATAGCTTAGTTCAGGATGAGCATGAAGATGATGTCGAATCTCAACAAACTCTGAATAATACTTTTTAGCTAATGCTTTTATTTTTTCTTGCATATTGGCAAAAATACTAATTCGAAGGCAAGCAAAAGTTGTATAAATAAATAAGCCCGGACAAGTTTGCCGGGATTATTGTTTCTTGATAAGAAAATATTTTATGGTTCTATACCATCATCGGTTTTTACAGGCTTAACTTCTATAATATCTTTCATAATAAAAACACCATTTGGGAAATAAGTATTAAACCTTCTTTGATAAGATTCAGCATCTTTCCGGTCTTTAAAATTACCTGCTTTAACTCTGAAATATGGAGACTGATACCATAGGTAGGCTTTAAGCTCAGGGAAATAAGTATAGATTTTTGTTTTAGCAGCCATTGCTTGATCTCTGTTATTAGTGCTTATAACCATCAGGCGAAAACCCTTGTCTGTTCTTCTACTGTCTCTGCTTGTCACCTCATTAACATAAGCTTGCTTTTTTACCAGTAAATCAAGTCTCGCATCTTTATGAACGATAACAGTGTTAGAGTCTAAAAGAGCATTCCCTGTTGAATCTTTTTGTGCAAAACATTTCGTTGCAACAAAAAATATTGCTATTGAAAAAATGAGTTTCATATTTTGTTTAAGGTTCATAATGCTGTAAAGTTAGTAACCTCCTCCTGCTCCTGCTATATTTTCTACAGGATGCCAGGTGGTTTTTATTTCTTGTGTATCCATGATAAAGTAAGGAGATTGTCCTTCTTCAGTATACCAATTAATTTTATCATAAAATGTAATACGTTTAAGATTCGTAGCAGATTTTTCCCGTATCATTTTCTTCGTTTCAGAATCTTTTTCGCAATAAATGGTTGCATTTACATCCATATGGTCAACAAACCAAGAAGCTAATTCTGACGGCTTGCCTGTTAATATATTAACAATTCCGCCCGGTAAATCCGATGAGTTTAAAACCTCTGCAAAAGTTACGCCACAAAGTGGTTTAGTTTCTGAAGCAAGTACTACACAAGTATTGCCACCAGCAATTACGGGAGCAATGACTGAAACTAATCCAAGTAATGAATCGCCTTGCGGAGCAATTATGGAAACAACTCCTGTTGGTTCCGGTACAGAAAAATTAAAATGAGAAGTGGCAACAGGATTAACAGCACTGAATATTTGCTGAAACTTATCGCACCATCCTGCATAATGAATTAAACGGTCAATGGCGAGGTTCACTTCTTTTTCTGCTTTCGCTTTTGTTCCGTCTTGTAAAATTAATTCTTCAATGAATTGGGATTTTCTTCCTTCCAGCATTTCTGCCATACGATATAATATCTGGCTGCGATTGAATGCTGCTCTGCCGCTCCAGCCACTAACAGCACCTCTTGCTTTTACAACAGCGTCACGAAAATCTTTTCTTGAACTTAAGCAAACATTCGCCAGTTTTTTTCCCGCAGCATTTTCTGGTTGATAATATCTTCCAGATTCCGTTCTCGGGAATTGCCCGCCGATATAGATTTTATAAGTCTTTAGCACTTCTAATCTTTTAGAAGACACTTTTTTCTCCAAACCATTTTCGCTGATGCTCATCGAAGATTTTTTAATTGTCTTTTCCATTTCTATTTTTTTAGCCGGGAAGAAAATAAGACGGTAAGAAAAACTTTCCACCTTCCCGTCTTACCGGCATTTTTTTAATTTATAATATTCACATAAGCTGAAAGCCCATGCAATCCACCCTCTCTTCCAAATCCGCTTTCTTTATAACCACCAAACGGAGAAGTTGGATCGAATTTGTTGAATGTGTTAGCCCACACCACACCAGCTCTCATTCTTTTCGTCATGTTAAATATCTTAGAACCTTTATCTGTCCAGACACCAGCACTTAAACCATAAGGCGAGTTGTTTGCTTTTTCAATCACTTCATCTTCGGTTCTAAAAGTTATAATAGCAAGCACCGGCCCAAAAATCTCTTCTTGTGCAATACGATTGCTCTGCGCAACGTTGGTAAACAATGTTGGGCGACAAAAAAAACCTTTGCCCGGCAAGCTGCAACTGCTTTGATACATTTCAGCACCTTCTTTTTTACCGATGCCTATATATTTATTTATAATATCTAATTGCGATTTTGAATTGATGGCACCGATATCAGTATTTTTATCCATCGGGTCACCAACAATTAAAGACTCTAACCTGTCTTTTAATTTTCTAATCACTTCTTTAGCCACCGATTCCTGCACATACAATCTTGAACCGGCACAACACACATGCCCTTGGTTAAAAAATATTCCATTAATAACCCCTTCCACTGCCTGGTCAATCGCTGCATCTTCAAAAATGATATTGGCAGCTTTACCGCCGAGTTCAAGTGTTGCTTTTTTATCAGTGCCTGCAATGGCTCGTTGAATTATTTTGCCAACATCTGTAGAGCCAGTGAAAGCAATTTTATTTACATCAGGATGATTGACCATAGCAGCACCTGTTGCTCCTGCACCAGTAATTATATTAACAACTCCCGGAGGTAAATCAGCTTCCTGAATAATCTCCGCCAGTTTCAATGACGTTAAAGGAGTAGTTTCAGCCGATTTTAATACAACTGTATTACCGGTTGCAATAGCCGGTGCAATTTTCCATGCCGCCATCAACAAAGGAAAGTTCCAGGGAATAATTTGTGCCGCAACACCTAATGGCTCTGTAGTACGGTTTGGAAATGCGTATTCTAATTTGTCAGCCCAGCCAGCATAATAAAAGAAATGATTCGCAGCGGTAGGTACATCAAAGTCACGACTTTCTTTTATTGGTTTTCCACCATCCAATGATTCAATAATTGCCAGCTCTCTTGCTTTCTCCTGCATTATCCGTGCAATGCGGAAAATATATTTTGCCCTTTCTTTCGCAGGTATTTTCTTCCATGTCTTTTCGTAAGCATTCCTTGCAGCTTTCACAGCTTTGTCCACATCCGCAGCATTGGCATCTGCCACTTCACTAAGCTTTTCTTCATTCGCCGGGTTGATGGTATCGAAATATTTTTTACTCAATGGTTTTTGCCATTCACCATTTATAAACAAATCGTATTGTTTATTGATCGTTGCTGCACTTTTACTTTCAGGTGCTGGTGCATAGGTCCAACTTGTATCAAATTTTAATTTGATAGTGTTACTTTTTTTTGCAATTGGCTTTTTCTTTGTTACCGCCATAATTTATTTTTTGTTTTACCAGCGACATTACTACTATCATCGCCTGTTGTAATCTCTGATTTGTTAATTTGTTTTCTTTCTGTGAAACAGATCAAATTAATCTCACTTCTGCTGCATAAATTCTACTCGGCAATTTGCAGCATCCCGAAATTTATCGGGAATTCTGTAATTCTATTCATCAAAATATGTGGCCTATACGGGGCTCAAATACATTTGTCGTTTTCATTTCCGCGGATTTCATCCGGGGCTACTAACATGTTACCCCTACGGGGTAAGTCCTTATTGCTTTCAGACTCTTTATTAAATAAAAGAGTATTTGATCTAAGTCTCCCCTTTAGGGGGACAGAGGGTTTAATCTACACTAAAATAATTTGCACTTTGATACAATCCTGTTTTTTCTTTCATCATTTGCATCAGCACATCATTTGCCAAACTGCTTGCACCAAACCGGAACCACACATTGTTCAACCAACCTTCACCAAGCACTTCTTTCACCATCACTAAATAATGTAATGCCAGTTTTGATTTTGAAATACCACCGGCTGGCTTCATCCCAATCATCTTTCCGGTCTTATAATAAAAATCTCTTATAGCTTCCAGCATTACCAATGTTACCGGCATAGTAGCTGCTGGTTGTATCTTTCCTGTTGATGTTTTAATAAAATCGGCACCGGCATGCATGGCAATATCAGATGCCCGTCTCACTTTATCAAATGTCCCCAATTCTCCAGTTTCTAAAATTACTTTCAATCTTGCTTCGCCACAGGCTTCTTTAATTGCTGCTATTTCATCAAACACAAAATTATATTCTCCTGCATGAAATTTTCCGCGGCTGATAACCATATCCACCTCATCAGCACCTTCATTTACGGCATATTTTGTATCTCGAATTTTTATATCCTTTGGAGCTTGTCCACTTGGAAAAGCGGTAGCAACAGAAGCTACTTTGATTCCAGAATCGCCCAATGCTTTTTTTGCCACTTTCACCATGCTTGGGTAAACACAGATCGCCGCCACTGTTGGAACATCAGGTAATGCGTTATGCGGATGCATGGCTTTATAACAAAGCTGCTTTACTTTTCCATCGGTGTCTTTTCCCTCAAGGGTTGTCAGATCTATCATATTTAGCACCAATTTCAACCCATTGAATTTGGATTCTTTCTTGATGCTTCTTTTTGTAAATCGGGAGGCTCTTTCTTCCACACCTACCTGATCAATATGAGGTGACAGTGAAAAACCTGCCTGTCCTGTAGACAAGTCGGGCTGGTATATGTTTGATTTGGCAATTGCCATATGAACTTTTTTTAGACTTTCAAAGATAACCAAAGTTCCGGGGAAAGGATTTGGTCAAATTTCCGTCAAATGAAAGTCTTTTATGAATTTATTTATTTTCTGTAAACCGATTGTTATAAATTCGGTTTCTATTAAAACTAAACTGAAATGAGAAAAAATCGATTATGGCTGGTGGTAGCAATTACTTTTTTTTACTCTCTACCTCTGGCAGCACAACCTACTTTTCCCGAAAACGGTGTAGCGAGTCCTAGGCACGGACATTATGCGTTTACAAATGCTACAATTGTAAAAGATGCTTCCACTAAAATTACAAATGCTACTCTGGTTGTTAAGGATGGCAAAATTGTGGCAGTAGGTGCTAATTTAAAAGTTCCTGCCGGAGCAGTAGAAATTGATTGTAAGGGAAAATTTATTTATCCATCTTTCATTGACATCTATTCCGATTATGGAATTGCAACCCCGCAAAGAACTGGTGGCGGCGGATTTAATTTTGCCCAACCAGCTCAATTGGAAACGGCAACAAAAGGTGCTTATGGCTGGAACCAAGCAATAAAAAGTGATGTAGATGCATACAAATCATTTGCAGTGGATGATGCAAAAGCAAAACCTTTGAGAGATGCTGGTTTTGGAACTGTATTATCTCATGTAAAAGATGGAATAGCCAGAGGAACAGGAGTAGTGGCAACGTTGGCTAATAGTAAAGAAAATCTGGTTATTATAAAAGATAAGGCTTCAGCACATTATTCTTTCAACAAAGGAACTTCTACCCAAAGCTATCCAAGTTCAATGATGGGAATGATTGCTTTATTGAGACAAACTTACATGGATGCTCAGTGGTATAAAACTAAACCTGCAGCAGAAGGATTGAACCTGAGTCTGCAAGCATGGAATGATAATCAGGGGTTACCACAAATTTTTGATGCAAATGATAAATGGAATGATTTAAGAGCTGATAAAATAGGAGATGAATTTGGTGTACAATATATCATCAAGTCCGGAGAAAACGAGTATCAACGTATAAAAGATATGAAAGCGACCAATGCTACATACATTGTTCCATTAAACTATCCACAGGCGCAGGATGTTGAAGATCCTAATGATGCAAGGTTTGTAGCTTTAGAGGATATGAAGCATTGGGAAATGGCTCCAGCTAATGCTTCGGCTTTTGAAAAAGCTGGTATTCCTTTTTGTTTAACAACAGCTGATCTGCGTTCTGTTAATCAGTTTTGGACTAACCTTCGCAAAGCAATGGAATATGGTTTAAGTGAAAACAAAGTCATGGAAGCTTTGACTAAAACCCCGGCAATAGCTTTGGGAATTTATGATAAGGTAGGTAGCCTTGAAGCTGGAAAGCTTGCCAACTTTCTTATTACAAATGGCCCTTTGTTCGATTTAAAAACTGCTATTCAATTTAACTATGTACAGGGAAATAAATATGTTGTAAAAGATGACAATTTTATTGCCGGAACATATAATATCACCATCAACTCTGCAACTGGTGATGAAAAATATACACTGGATGTAAAGAGCCCAAGCTCAGCAACAATGTTTGGAAAAGATTCTATGAACACCAAGTTTAGCCAGGATGGAAAAGTTGTAAAACTTAGTTTTGCACCGAAGCCTCGTCGTCAAAGGCCCACTTCAATGCCTGATACTACACAACGGCCACCGGCAACGGGTTTCCCTGGCAGACCAGGAGCGGAGGCTCCGTTACCTGCTAATGCACCAAGGTTAAGTGGTATAAGTAGCGGAACAGAATGGAATGGGACAGGAATTGACTCTTTAGGAAATCCATTAACCTGGACGGCAATATTTGTTAAAGCTGCAGAGCCAAAGCCAGATACAGCTAAGAAGAAAGATGCACCAGTTATCGGCAAAGTAGTTTATCCTTTTGAGCCATTTGGATGGGAAGAAAGCCAGCAGCCAAAACAGGAAACCATTTTAATAAAGAATGCAACAGTTTGGACGAATGAAAAAGAAGGAGTGTTGCAGAATTCAGATGTATTAATTAAGAACGGAAAAATTGCAGCAGTTGGTAAAAATTTATCTGACGCATCTGCAAAAAATATTGATGGAACAGGAAAGCATGTTACTGCCGGAATTATTGATGAGCATTCGCATATTGCCGCTGCTTCTATTAATGAAGGTGGTCAGAGTGTTACTTCAGAAGTTCGAATTGCAGATAATCTGAATCCGGATGATGTAAATATTTACAGACAATTAAGCGGTGGTGTAACAACCTCTCATATCTTACACGGTTCGGCCAATGTAATTGGTGGGCAAACGCAATTAATAAAACTTCGCTGGGGTGCTAATGCAGAAGATTTGAAATTTAAAGGATCAGATGGATTTATCAAATTTGCATTGGGAGAAAACGTAAAGCGTTCTGCTGCACCGTTAGGCAACAATCGTTATCCCGATACAAGAATGGGGGTGGAGCAGGTATTAATCGATGCATTTACCCGTGCAAAAGACTATCAAAAAGAATGGAAGAAGTATAATGATACAAAAGATAAAAAAGGAATTAATGGACCAAGAAGAGATCTTGAATTAGATGCATTAGTAGAAATCTTGGAAAAGAAAAGATTTATTACTTGTCACTCTTATGTACAAAGTGAGATTAATGCCGCAATGGAAGTTGCTAACAAGATGGGTTATACAGTAAACACATTCACACATATTCTGGAAGGTTATAAAGTGGCAGATAAAATGTTGAAGCATGGATCTTACGTTTCTACATTTTCTGATTGGTGGGCTTATAAAATGGAAGTGGAAGATGCGATTCCTTACAATGCGGCCATCATGCAGAAAGTAGGTTTAGTAGTTGCGATCAACAGTGATGATCCTGAAATGGCCCGCCGATTGAACCAGGAAGCTGCTAAAATTGTAAAGTATGGCGGAGTAACGGAAGAAGAAGCATTGAAAATGGTTACGCTAAACCCTGCAAAAATGTTGCATGTGGACGATAAGGTTGGTAGTTTAAAAGTGGGTAAAGATGGTGATGTTGTTTTATGGAGTGATCATCCGCTTGCTATTTATGCAAAACCACTTTACACAATCATCGATGGAACTATTTACTTTGATATACAGAAAGATGAGCAATTGCAGGCAAAAGTAAACGAAGAAAGGCTTCGTCTCGTAAGAAAAATGAATGGAGAGAAAAGAAGTGGTGTTCCAACAATCCCGGCGCAGCCGTCATACCAGATCATGCATACTTGTAGCGACCATGGTCACAGTCACGGATTATTGGTAATTGAATCAGACGATATTAATAACGACTAAAATTACGTCAATGAAATGAGCCATACCAAATTTACAATATCGATGATATGGCGAATTCCATAGGCCGTCCAGATGAAAATCGGGATGGCCAATTTCTAAAATAAAAAATATACACATGAAAAAAATACTTTTAATAATATCAATGGGCTTCTTTCTGGCAGTAAATGCACAGGAAACGGTGTTGCCAACCAAACCGCACAAAGGTGTGACCTTTATTAAAAATGCCACTATCCATTTGGGTAATGGCAAAGTAATTGAGAATGGCACTATCAAAATAAAAGATGGAAAAATTGAAGAAGTTGGCACCAATATTTCTGTGCCGGCCGATGCTGATGTAACGGATGCTACCGGAAAGCATGTTTATCCCGGGCTTATATTAGCGACAAGCAGTCTTGGTTTAGGTGAAATAAATTCTGTAAGAGCTACGCAAGATGCAAGAGAGATCGGGGATATGAATCCGAATGTGAGGGCTATTGTTGCTTATAACACCGACTCTAAAGTAATAAATACACTTCGCTCCAATGGCATTTTGCTGGCGAATATTATTCCTCAAGGAAGTTTTGTTGCAGGCTCCTCCAGTGTTGTTCAATTAGATGCCTGGAATTGGGAAGATGCAGCTTATAAAACGGATGCAGGAATTCATATCTACATGCCATTGTTAATGGCAAGACCCGGTGGAAGATTCGGCGGTGGAAGAGGTGCTGGTCCGCAGCAGCCTCCAGCTGATCCCGTAAAAGAAGGAATTGAACAAATTGAAGGATTGAAATCTTTTTTTGCGGAGGCAAATGCATATTTTAAAGAAACTTCTCATGAAGAAACCAATTTGAAATTTGAAGCGGTAAAAGGCTTATTTAACAAAAGCCAGAAACTCTATGTTCATGCCAATACTGTAAGACAAATGCTTATTGCATTGGATTTTGTAAAAGAGTATGGGCTTGATATGGTAATAGTAGGGGGAAGTGAAAGTTACCAGATAACAGAATTATTAAAACAGCATAATGTTTCAGTAATTTTATCTCAACCACATAGTTTGCCTACGGCTACAGATGATGATATAGATCAGCCTTACAAAACGGCAGCAGCCTTACAAAAAGCAGGAGTACTGTTTGCTATTTCTGATGATGATGGACAAACAAGAGGTCGTAACCTTTCTTTCAATGCTGGTACAGCAGCTGCTTATGGACTTACAAAAGAAGAAGCATTAGCAGCCATTACTTTAAACGCTGCAAAAATTATGGGTGTGGCAGATAAAACAGGAAGTATTGAGGTTGGTAAAGATGCCAATATTGTTGTAAGTGAAGGAGATATTCTTGATATGAGAACAAGTAATGTAACCGATGCTTTTATTCAAGGAAGAAAAATTGATTTAACTGATAAGCATAAGCTACTCAATGACAGGTTTAATCAGAAGTATGATTTGAAAAAGAAAGGGTTTTAACTTATTATAACAATTTAGTAGAGGCCGTTCTGATAAATTCAGAACGGCTTTTTATTTATCACTTTCTTTTTGGTTGTGATTATCATCCAGATATAAATCTTCGCCACAGCTGGGACATTTATGGGTCTTTTTAGTTCTGGTTATTCTAAATTCTTCTAGAAAGCCTGCTGTAATGATACCGGCAGGCAATGCAAAAAAAGCAACACCAGTCAGCATAATAACAACGGCCATTGCTTTTCCCAAAGGTGTTACAGGAATCATATCCCCATAGCCCGTTGTCGTAAGTGTAACAACTGCCCACCAAACAGTGGCGGGAATACTTGTAAATTTGCTTATTTCTTCTGGCTGTTCTTCTCTCGGTGTATTAGGTTGCTGCTGTTGTCCACTAGTTAATTGTTGTTCAGCCTGCATTTGCGGGTCATGTTCCGCAAAATAAATAGCGCAGGAAGCTATAATAACAAGGAATATTACCAATATAAAACTGAGTACTAACTCATTTGCTCTTTTTTTGAATACATTGGAAATCATATGCACAGACTTCATGTAAGACGTGAGTCTGAAAAGCCTGAAGAACCGCATCAATCGGAGAATACGCAAAACTCTAAGATCAAATCCGACTATAGCATGAAGATAAAAAGGTAGAATTGCAAGTACATCAATTAAAGCTGCTGGTGAAAGCATATATTTTATTCTTCCCCAGATGCTATGCTTATATCTTGGATCATGATTACTACTCCATACTCTCAGTACATATTCAACAGTAAAAATGATTACTGAAACAAGATCGAAATAGTGAAAGAATCGCTTCTCATAATATTCGTCATGCAATGAGGGTACTGTTTCCAGCATTACAGCAAGAACGTTAAGTATAATCAGAACGATTATGAAAACGTTAATGATTTTATCCCAACGTTCATCACCAACAATTTCGGGGTGAAGCAGTCCGTGTACTTTCTTTTTCGTTGCTTTATACATGTACCAGTTGAGTTTGGTTAATCTAAGATAAAGAATACCAGCCGGAAATAAACTAAGTCTCCAATCATAGAAACATCAGCAAAAAGAAACCGCCCCGGTAATTAGCGGGGCGGTCTGAATGAATTGAGAAAGGAAAATTTATTGACCAGTTATTTTTTTCGAAGCTTCCATTATTTCATTTGATTTGAGCATAATGAAATCAGATAATTTTTTTGCTTCATCAGGTGTAGTAGCCAGTTTCTGAGACATAGCTGCTGCTTTAGTAGCAAGGTCTTGTCCCATTTTGCTAAGATCAGCAAATTTGCTCATATCTTTTGTCTCGGCTGCTTTCTTGTAAGCTTCAGCAAGGTCTGCATAAGAATTGGCATAAGCCTGAACATCAGCATCACTAAACGTCGGTACTCCATTCGTTTTTGGCTCATCCATTTTTGGCTCATCCATTTTAGGCTCATCCATCTTAGTTTCTGTAGTATCTGTTTTTACATCTTCAGCTTTTTTGTCTTCGCAAGAAGTCATTACACCCGCAATTGCAAGAACAACAAATAATTTTTTCATGTTTTTTGATTTTGATTTAACGTTAAAGGAGACAAACCTAAAATTAATTTTTTTAAAATCTTATTTTTTTTAATGATTCGTTCCTAACATTTAAAATAAAGTAGATATTATGCGTCTTTCCCGTGGCATTGTTTGTATTTTTTACCACTTCCACAAGGGCATGGGTCGTTTCTGCCAATTTTGGGCCCAACTTTTACAGGTTCTTGTTTTTCAGCCAATTCTGTGCCTCCGCCTGGGTCAAATCTGTCTTTTTCGTTGGCGGCATAATCCTGTCCGGCGGCATCTACTTCATCTTTGTTAGCTTTCATCCGGCTCATGTCTGTTTTTTGCTGCCGGCCTTCTTTTAATGGGGTATTATCCTGCTGAATGGGAATTGATGCATGCGAAAGGAAGGATACAATGTTCTTGTTTACTTCCGTATTCATATTGCTGAACTGGTTATAAGCTTCCATTTTATAAATAACCAAAGGATCTTTTTGTTCCAGATAAGCAGTTTGCACACTTTGTTTCAAATCATCCATTGCTCTCAGATGTTCTTTCCAGGCATCATCTATAACGGCAAGGGTAATTGTTTTTTCCAATGAGTTGCAAAGTTCTGCTCCTTCAGTGCTTAATGTTTTATCAAGATTAGTCAGCACATTTAAATTTTTGCGACCATCTGTAAACGGAACAACAACATTTTCTATATGACCACCTTGTGTCAACCGGATATTTTTAAATACCGGAATTGCCTGTTTTTGCAGTTCGCCTTTGTGTGCATTATATTTTTCAGACACTTCCTTATAAAGGCCATCTATTAAGCCGTTTATTTCTCCTCTTTTAAATGTGTCTTCCTCAATTTTGGTATCTAATCCAAAATTGACAATACAGGCCATTTTAAATCCTTCAAAATCCTCTTGCTCACGGAAAGAATCAATCAAGCTTCCTGCTATTGCAGAGAAAGAAGTATCAATATCCAATGCTAATCGTTCTCCAAACAAAGCATGGTTTCTTTTTTCATAAACCGCATTCCTTTGTTTGTTCATCACATCATCATATTCCAATAATCTTTTACGGATACCAAAGTTGTTTTCTTCTACTTTCTTTTGTGCCCGTTGAATACTGTTACTGATCATGCTATGCTGAATCACATCACCTTCTTTATAACCCAGTTTATCCATGAGCGATGCTATTCGTTCGCTACCAAACATCCTCATTAGATCATCTTCAAGACAAACATAGAATTGTGAAGACCCAGGATCTCCCTGACGGCCGGCTCGGCCTCTTAACTGTCTATCTACACGTCGGCTTTCATGCCTTTCCGTTCCTACAATAGCCAACCCCCCAGCCTCTTTCACGCCAGGTCCGAGTTTTATATCGGTACCACGGCCTGCCATGTTAGTAGCGATTGTAACTGCTCCAGTAAGGCCAGCTTCAGCAACAACCTGAGCTTCTCTAGCATGTTGTTTTGCGTTCAAAACATTATGTGGAATTTTTTTCTGCTGCAACATGCGGCCAAGCAGTTCACTTACTTCAACTGATGTGGTACCTACCAGGCAAGGACGGCCAGCATTTCGTAAGTTTTCAATTTCATCTATAACAGCCTTAAATTTCTCTCTTTTTGTTTTGTAAACAAGATCCTGTTTGTCGTCCCTTATTAAAGGCAAATTGGTTGGAATAGTAACAACATCCAGTTTATAAATGCTCCACAATTCACCAGCCTCTGTTTCTGCTGTACCTGTCATACCACAAAGTTTGTGGTACATACGGAAGTAATTCTGTAATGTAACAGTGGCGTAAGTTTGTGTAGCCGCTTCAATCTTTACATTTTCTTTTGCTTCCAATGCCTGGTGCAAACCATCGCTGTAACGACGGCCTTCCATGATACGACCTGTTTGTTCATCCACGATCTTAATCGCACCATCGATTACAACATATTCAACATCCTTCGCAAATAAAGCGTAGGCTTTTAATAATTGCTGAACAGTATGTATGCGATCTGCTTTTTGAGAATAGTCATTTAGAATAGTTTCTTTCAACTGTAGTTTTTCTTCCGCCGGAGCCTCGCTTTTTTCTATGTCTGCCAATTTTACTCCAATGTCAGGCATTACAAAAAATTCCGGATCTTCTCCTGCACCTGTAATTATATTAAGCCCTTTTTCTGTAAGCTCTACTGAATTATTTTTTTCATCAATTTGAAATAACAATTGTTCATCTACAATATGCATGTTACGAAGCTGCTCTGACAAGTAATAATTTTCCGCCTTTTGCATCAGCACTTTTATGCCCGGTTCACTAAGATATTTAATTACCGGTCCATATTTTGGCAATCCACGGTGAGCTCTGAATAAATAAAGACCACCTCGTTTTGGATCATCTTCGCCAAAGGCTATTAATTTTTTTGCTTCGGTAAGACAGTTTCTTACAATTCTTTCCTGTTCTTGCACAAGTTGCTGAATCTTTGGCTTGTGAATATGATATTGCTGATCATCTCCTTTAGGTACAGGACCAGAAATAATTAAGGGTGTTCTTGCATCATCAATCAAAACGGAGTCAACCTCATCCACCATTGCAAAATGATGTTTGCGTTGTACCATTTCTTCCGGGGTATGCACCATATTATCACGGAGATAGTCAAAGCCAAATTCGTTATTCGTTCCGTAGGTAATGTCAGCTAAATAAGCATTTCTTCTTTCTTCTGTATTTGGTTGGTGTTTGTCAATACAATCAACCCTTAAACCAAGCCATTCGAAAATAGTTCCGTTCCACTCCTGGTCACGACGGGCCAGGTAATCGTTTACGGTAACGATATGAACACCTTCACCAGCTAATGCATTCAGGTAAGCAGGTAATGTAGAAACCAACGTCTTTCCTTCACCGGTTGCCATCTCTGCAATTTTGCCCTGATGCAAAACAACACCACCTATCAACTGCACATCATAGTGCAACATATTCCAGGTAACTTCCGTTCCACCTGCAATCCATGAGTTTTTATAAATTGATTTATCGCCATCAATGGTAATATCTTTCTTTGTTACACTCAGGTCACGATCCATTTCTGTGGCAGTAGAAATGATTTCAGTTTTTTCTTTAAAACGGCGGGCTGTTTCTTTTACAACTGCAAAAGCTTCGGGTAACAACTCTTCAAGAACTTCTTCTATCTTTTTGTCTCTTTCTTTTTTCAGCTTATCTACTTCCTGGTAAATGGAATCTTTACCCATCAGGTCGCTGAAAGAAAGTTCTTCGGCAGAATTATTTTTAGCCTTAATTTCTGCATCAATTTCAGACAAATATTCTTTTATACGCTGACGAAACTCCTGTGTTTTTTTACGTAGCTGGTCATTACTAAGAGAACTGCATGAATTTAAGAATGCATTTATTTTGCCGACAAAATGTTCAATCTTTTTTACGTCTTTCTCCGATTTACTGCCGCCGAATAATTTTGAAATAAAACCAATCATGGTTGGGAATTGAAATTAGTTATTGTATAATGTTCAAAGAAGTCAAATGTGTCAAATAAAATTGGTCAAATAAGTCATTTACTTTCAGTAGTATCAATATGTCCTATATGACTTACTTGACTATTTTGACATTTCCTTAGTCAAAAAAGGTGCTATAAGTTATTGTAAGCCAATTTGACAGAAAATTTCTTCTGTTAATCAGGGGCGGCAAAGATAAGTTTTAGTTTCTTGCAAAAAAATGCTGTCTTCGGATAATTTTTACCGACTTTTTGGCTAATGAAACAATGATTATCAGCCAATTTTGTCTTTCATTGATGTACCTTTCAGGCATTCAGTTATGAGTTTAAAAATGAAAAAATTTGTTGGTCTTTTAGCGTTGCTATTCTTTTGTTTCCTGTTTATTTTAGTTTCATGTAAGAACAAGGATAAAAAATTACCCAATAAAAATTTTGTCGATAATATCTATTTTGATTATAAAATTTCGGCAGAAGAAGGCTACGATAACCTCACTGTGTTATTGAAATACC
>JBDSUW010000200.1:0-16136 GCA_039927535.1 Chitinophagaceae bacterium
TGATTTCCTGTTTTGTGGCGTATCGATTGTAGAGGGTATAACCACACAAGTTATTACATCAGTATCTTTTGCTTCCTCATTCAACAATTCTGCAAACCGAAAAATAAGTGACTTGCTTAATCCATAAGCGACCATGCCTTTACTATTCTGCATATCTTTTCCGGGTTGGGAGCCAATAAGAAATAAGCGGCCACTACTCTGCTTCATCATCTGCATAAAAACGGGCCGGGCAATATTGTAAGCTGTTTCGAAATTGAGTTTGTATTGTTGGGCGATGTCACTTGTTTTAGTTTCCGCTATTGAGCCCATTGCAAAACCACCTACGGTAAGTACGGCTACATTAATTTTTCCATATTGCTGAATAATACCTTGCACAGTTGCGAATGCAGCTTCTTCATTCATCAGATCAGCTATTATTTTTTTGAATGAATCTTGGGTAATACTTAAATCTAGATTGTCGCCAGGAATAACAGTGCCAGTAACTTGCCATTTCTTATTCAAAAATTTTTGAACAACTGCTAGGCCAAGATTGCCGGAGGCACCGGTTACGATTACTGATTGCATAACTTTCTATTAAATCTGTATTACAAATGTAACTGTTAATGGAAGAAGCGAAAGATTGCAATATTGAAACAGGAAAAAGAACATCATCTAATTAGCTATCCAATCTTTATATAAAGATTTTTCCATAATAATGCCGGTTTCATTTTTCAGTGAATGGTTGATAGTTAATCTTTTGTTCGGGTATTTGGCAACTGCATTATCTATAAACACTATAGTATCTGACTCATAAAATACGTTTGTTATATTAACTGATGTGAAAAAGGATTTATATTTTACGGGCAATATAACATACATAGGCGGTTGCAAACCCCTTGATGATTCATTAGTGATCTTGAATATTAGAATATACTCCCAGGCAAAATACTGATTGCTGAATGAATATGAATTATATTTTGGGCCTATTTTTTCTCCGCTCAACACTTCTATTCCTTCTCCCTCCTCACTATACTTATCGCAAGTAATATCTGCTGCGGTTAGTGATGAAAAGTGTATGGAAGAAGTATCATTGGTAA
Organism: Chitinophagaceae bacterium; assembly: GCA_039927535.1. GTDB lineage: Bacteria > Bacteroidota > Bacteroidia > Chitinophagales > Chitinophagaceae > JJ008. The sequence continues at coordinate 1,077 of JBDSUW010000200.1, forward strand.
ACCAGCCACCTTTTTCAGTTTTTTTAATTGGTTCACATATCTTCATTTCAATTTTAAAATTGCTGGAAGTTGTAAAAACATCTGACTTATCCATACTAAACCGAACCGATAAAGAAGGGGATTGTGCCACTGTTACTGAACAGAATAATACGCCTAGTATGGTTATTAAAACTTTCATCCTTAATTTGTAGAATTGAAATTAAGTGAATTGGTTTCGGTTTGTATACCCGATCAAGGGTATTTTCAATCAGCCTGTTTTTTCTTCCTCTTGTAATAGAAATAAAGAGGAATGCCTAAAGCAGTTATCAGCAAGCCAAGCAGCGAATTAACTACAGGTTGTGTGCCCGCCATATAATTTGAAACATCGTTATAAATGGTGGCTCCTAAAAAGAAAGCAGTAAAAGCAATATATAATATAGTAACAAAAGGGTGCTTCCATATCTTATACGGTCTCTCGGCAGTTGCCATTTTTTTTCTGAGAATAAAAACTCCTATTGCACCTAAGCCATAAAAAACCCAGGACATGAAAACCATCATATCAGCCAGCATATCAAAGGACCCTGTTATGACAAACATACATATCCAGATACAATGCAGTACCAGTGCATTACCAGGGGTTTGAAACCGCTTATGTTCTTTTCCCGTCCAGGGTAAAAAGGCTTTATCTTTTCCCATCGCATAAGTAACCCTCGCTGTGGCCAAAGTATTACCATTAATAGCTCCCAGCGTACAGATCACAATCAATGCTGCAATAACAGCACCAGCCATGCTACCCATTGCAATAGTCATTGCATCGACTGCAACTAAGGATGATGTTGCAATACTTTCTACCGGCATTACATAGAGGTATGCCTGATTAACCAACACATAGATAACTATGCATGTTAATACACCTGTAAAAAGACTTTTTGGAATATTTTTCTGTGGAAATTTTACTTCTCCTGCTACATAAGTAATATTAATCCAGCCATCATAGGCAAAAAAAGCTCCTGAAAGAGCAGCCATAATACCTGCCAATAAAGCTCCATTTTGTTTAGGAGCTTCTGCCGCAACAAAATTATTAAAATCACCTGCTCCCGAAAAGAAAATTCCAAAAACCAACAATACCAAAGCAGCCACTTTTATAAATGTTGAAATAACCTGGAATACACTTCCAGCTTTTGTACTTAGATAATTAATGGTTGTGAATAGCATTACCAAAAGAATTGCCAGCGATTTTACACCTATATTCTCCAGCGGAAATAAATCTCCTATAAAAGGGATATGCCAGATAATGGAATTTTCTGTTACTGAATCCAACCTTGGCAAATGCAAAAAATAATTAGTATACTGTGCGCAGACAAAAGATATAGCAGCAATAGCTGTTGTATTCATAACCGAAAAAGCAGCCCACCCATAGAGATAGCCAAAAAAGTCGCCAAACATTTTTTTAAAATAAACATACAGTCCACCCGTTTCGGGAATCATGGCACCCAGTTCTGCATAGATCAATGCCCCAAATAAAGAAAAAATTCCTGCAATGATCCAAATTACCGTTAACCATATAGGCGAACCTAACTGAGCAGCCATGCTAGCCGGTTTCATAAAAACTCCTGAGCCAATTACACTGCCAATAATAATGGCTGTAGCAGTCCAGAATCCGATCTTTTTGGCGAGAGAATTGGTGGTGATGGTCATATTGAACAGGAAGATAAAGAAAAAGCCTCATCTAGAGATAAGGCTTTGTAATAACATGCAGGAATAACTGTTATTTATACAATTCTTCTTTTGCCGTTTTTACTCTTTCATCTTCCAGGTACTCATCAAAGGTTGTTAACCTGTCGATAATACCATTCGGCGTTAATTCAATTACACGGTTCGCAACAGTCTGCATAAAAGTATGGTCATGGCTCGTTAATAAAATAATGCCTTTGTAATCTGTACACTGTTCGTTAAATGCCTGTATGCTTTCAAGATCAAGGTGATTCGTTGGCTGATCCAACAAAATAACGTTGGGGTTTTGCAGCATCATACGGCTGAGCATACAACGAACTTTTTCGCCTCCGCTTAATACATTTGTTTTCTTCATTACATCATCACCACTGAATAACATTTTTCCAAGAAAGCCTCTCAGGAAAGGTTCATCCACATCTGTAACATGCGATGGCACATATTGACGCAGCCAATCCATCAAATTATCTTCTCCGTTAAAGAACTCATTATTTTCCTGTGGCAAATAAGCATGAGTAACTGTAGTACCCCATTCGTAAGAACCGCTATCAGCAACAATCCCAGCTGTAATAATATTAAAGAAAGCAGTGATAGCTAATGGGTCACGGCTAAGTAAAGCAATCTTGTCGCCTTTGTTTACAGTAAAGGTTACATTACTGAACAAAACCCTTCCATCAACAGATTTTTTTAATTTCTCTACATTCAGAATCTGGTTACCAACTTCTCTTAATTGCTGAAAGATAATACCCGGATATTTTCTATAACTCGGTTCGATTTCTTCAATAGATAATTTTTCCAACGCCTTTTTCCGTGAAGTAGCCTGCTTACTCTTACTTGCATTGGCACTGAAACGGGCAATAAAGTCGATCAAGGCCTGACGTTTATCTTCAGTCTTTTTATTTTTATCGCTTACCTGGCGAGCCATTAGCTGAGATGATTCGTACCAGAAAGTGTAGTTACCAGTAAAGATTTTAATTTTCTGGCGGTCAACATCTGTTACATGAGTACATACAGCATCTAAAAAGTGACGGTCGTGACTTACCACCAACACAACATTTTCATACTCTGCCAGAAAGTTTTCCAGCCATCCGATTGTTTCAATATCAAGACCGTTGGTAGGCTCATCCAATAATAAAATATCAGGATTACCAAAGATGGCCTGCGCCAGCAATACTCTTACTTTCAGATTGGAAGGAATGTCTTTCATTAAAGATTGATGATACTCTTCTGTAACACCAAGCTCTCCCAATAAAGTTGCAGCATCACTTTCTGCAGTATATCCACCAATTTCACCAAACTCCCCTTCCAGTTCACCAGCTCTCATTCCATCTTCTTCGGTAAAATCTGCCAAGGCATAAATAGACTCTCTTTCTTTTGCGATAGCCCATAATTTACTATGGCCAATCATCACAGTATTCAATACCAATTCTTCATCGAACTGAAACTGGTTTTGTTTTAAAACGGCCAGTCTTTCGCCAGGTGTAATTTCAACTGATCCTTTGTTAGGTTCAATTTCTCCACTTAATATTTTCAGGAATGTACTTTTACCGGCACCGTTGGCACCAATAACACCATAACAATTGCCTTTGGTAAAATTCAGATTTACCTCTTCAAATAATACTCTTTTACCGTAAGCCAGTTTAAGATCTTTTACACTTATCATCTGCTATTAATAATTTAAGGCTGCGAAGGTAAGCTAAAACTATTTCTGGCTGATTGAACGAAATAAAAAAGTCCCGTTACACATACTACTGAAACGGGACTTTATATGGTAATCTATTGAATTCTTAGCGAACATGTACTTTTCCTTCAGCCAATTTTTTGCCGGTAGCATCACCTATAACAACAAAATAGAGCCCTCTTGCTGCTTTTTCCAAATTAATATTCAGTAAAGTGTATCGACCAGAAATAGCAAACTCCGCATTGTACACAGAAGATCCTTTAGAATCATATATGGCAATTTTGCGTTTTGTGCTTGTTCCATCGCTATTAAAATACGATACAGTAAATCTTCCATCGTTGGGTGAAGGGAAGATGAATAACTTACTGCTTTCAATTGCATCAATTATTACAAGGGCTGATTGATTTGAACAAACCAGTGAAGGGCTACTGAATGTTTCCTGGATGAAGACCTGGTAACTTCCTGTTGTTTCAATATTTACAACATAAGTATTTCCTGTGATGGCAGGTAATGGAGTACCGTTATATACCCAGTTAGTTGTTATAACACCACCTATTGAAGCACTTGGTGTGGCAGTTAAAGTAGTTATTTGACCCGGCAATAAACTCGTAAGTGGTGAGGCTGTTAACGTTACTGTTGGTAGCTGACGAACAGTTAATAATGCTGCAGCAGAAATTGTGGGTGTAGTACACGCCGCATTTGATAATTTACTTCGATATAAGTAGGAATTCATTGAAGTAAGTGCCCCGGTTATATTTAAAGTAGAGGTTGTTGCACCACTGTATATTCCTCCATTTGGTATATCAACATATGAAGAGCCTCCATTGGTACTGATTTGCCATTGATAATTAATTGGCTGTGTACTATTTCCTGTAACTGTAAAACTTGTGTTACTTCCTGAACAAATAATTTTGTCAGTTGGTTGACTTGATATTATAACCGGACTTATTACTGTTAGAGTTGCTGCATTAGATATGGATGGAGCCGCACATATTGCGCCAACCACACTTCTATACAGGTATCCATTCATTGCGGCCGTCACTCCTGTTGCTGTATAACTGGAACTTATAGCCCCGGCAATATCACTGTAAATGCCACCTCCGTTTGTACTTATCTGCCATTGATAACTTGCAGCCCCGGTAGCAGTAACTAAAAAAGTTGCATTTCCACCAACACATATTGTTGAGTTAGATGGATGTGTAGTAATTATCGGGCTTGCCGGAATACTGATGGTATAGACAAGATTTCTTACCTGAGTTGGTGATCCTGCCGAAGTGCCTGTTACAATAATAGTATAATCGCCTCCAGCCAATATGTTGGTTCCGTTCAATGTTACTGTTACATTGCTACCACCTGCCACCGGATTTTGAGAAAACGAAACACTTGTTCCAGCAGGGTTTCCACTTGCCGACAATGAAATGGGATTGGCAAGATTACAAGCACTGCTTCCTAAAACAATGGACATACTTGTGGGAACCGGGCAGGATGAAATTGCAGGTGATGGATTTGAAAAAGAAAATCCTGACTGAATTGTAAAATTTGAATTGGATATATCGAAAAAAATATTACCCAGTGCTTCTATTCTAATTCTTGCATTTGTATTTGTTGCAATACAAGGGAAAGGAACTGCCTCTGATCCATCATTGGGTGTACTTACTGCAAGTATAGTAGGATAAGTTAATCCACCATCAATTGATAAACTGATTTTCACATTAGCAACATTAAATGGAGCGGCGCTGGTACCTGCATTATCCCAAGTAATAATTTGTGTACTTCCACCAAGTAAGTTTTCGCTACCGTTTGGATATGTAACTATAAAAGGAGTTGCACCCGCCACATTTACAACAAATGAAGTCGAAGTTTGACAACCTAACGTTCCACTGGAAACTACTCCTCCGCCGCCAGCACGGTTGTCTCTAACTGTTAATCTGAATTTCATTACCCTTTCAACGATTGGCAATGTTTCGCCTTTTAATCCACCCAAAGTGGAAGCAGGATTTGAAGGATAGCCTGCTAATATTACGGCCATATCCGGGAATGTTCTAACTCCGGTTGTTTTAGGAACTCTTGATTTGAATAAAGGAGCTGTTGTGCTGGTAGCACCGTCATTCCACGCACCACCCGGACCAAGATCCATTTCTTCCCAGCAGTAAGTCAAGGGGTCGCCATTAGCATCCGTTGCAGTCCCACTTAAAGTAAAGGGTGTGTTAACAGGAATTGTAAGATTATTATTTGCCAAAGGAGCTATTACAGGTAATGTGTTACCAGTAACCGTAATTGCTGCGCAAGATGTTGTATTTATCCTGTTACTTATTTCATCAAAACTTATAGCATGAAAAAAAGGATCACTATTATTCTGAATGTTATCAGACCCACAAATACCTGCATATGACATTATAGTTGTACCACTTCCTACTTCATAAGCAGTAGTAGCATTACGGGAATTACCACCACAATTACTGGATACACCATTAAAAGTATGGCTACCGCCAAACTGATGTCCCATTTCATGTGCTACAAAATCAATATAAAAAGCATCACCCAAAGGATTTGGCAAACCGGTAACACCTCTTCCCTTATTTCCATTACTACATATTACACCTAAGGCTGCTATACCTCCCCCAGCCGTACTGAATACGTGTCCGATATCATAATTTGCACTACCAATTACAGCATCAATGTTTGTTTGATTTTCCCCAAGCATTGTTAAGCCGTTATTATTTGTATAAGGATCTGTAGTTCCATCGAGATAGATAAGGAAATTATTATTAGCAACTATTTGCAACCTGACAGCAACTTCATTTTCATACACACCCGTTACCCTATTTACAGCAGTTAACATAGCAGCTGCCACACCTCCCGTTGTAGGTACAGGACCATTAACCGCAACAGCATATTCACCTGTACAGGCCAGGGCCAAACGATATGTTCTTAAGGTAGTTCCCAAACATGCTGCTTCCGTTCTATTCGCTACAGGGTTAGGATAATCCATTGATAAATTTTCTTCAACATTACAAATAAACTGAGCAGGAGAAACAGCATTGCGGGCAAAATAGCTGATGTAGTTATTTACATCTCCATTTGCAAAAGGATCAATAAAAATACGGCCTGTTTTTGCTGATAAAATCTGTCCGTGAAATCCTGTATAAGGATTATAATCAAATCTAATAGTAGCATAAGGGTCGTCAATTCCCTGACCAAGAAACTGCTTCATCGCAGGAAATTTAGAAGCCAATGCAGGCTCCATTATATTACTTTCCCATACATGGAATCTGGCCATTGAACCATCTGGCATAGGCAATGAAATGACAGGTGTATTGCTCTTGTTGTTAAGAATACTGTTCTCAGATGGCAATGTCCATAAAAAACTTTTCATTGCCTGAACATTCATTGTTGATGTTCTGAATTCTTTAGGCATGATAACTCTTTCTCCAGAAGTCAGAATTGATTTGTTTTCACCAGCATCCTGAAAAAAACGGTTCTGTGCAAGAACTGCATTTGTAAGGGTAATTAACAAAAGAGTAAATAAAGAAAATTTGGAGATTTTTCTCATAAACAATTTTTTGTAATAAAAAGTGTGTTGGATAATCCGCAAATGTTTTCAAGGGGTTTAGAGCCAACTTAACGGTATAAAAATACGAAAAAATATAATTCCCGGTTTTGCTCATTACCCACAAAAAAATCCTGCCTCTTATAAAGAAGCAGGATTTTATAATCAATAAGTCAGGAATTTTATTAATAGCCCATTCCACCCATATCAGGTGCACCATGTGCATGAGGCCCTTCTTCTTTCTTAGGCTTATCAGCAACAACTGCTTCTGTTGTTAATAACATACCTGCAATTGAGGCAGCATTCTCTAATGCTACACGGCTAACTTTAGTTGGGTCGATAACACCAGCCTTAAACATATTCTCATATACTTCAGTACGGGCATTAAATCCAAAATCACCTTTTCCTTCTTTTATCCTTTGAACAACGATAGAACCATCTATTCCGGCATTAGCTGTAAGAATACGGATAGGCTCTTCCAAAGCACGGCGAACTATTGCCATACCTGTTTGCTCATCAGCAAGCTGTCCTTTTACTTTTGCATCAAGGCTTTGTATTGCACGGATGTAAGCAACTCCACCACCTGGAACGATACCTTCTTCAACCGCTGCTCTTGTTGCATGTAATGCATCATCTACACGGTCTTTCTTTTCCTTCATTTCCATTTCAGTTGCTGCACCAATATAAAGAACAGCAACACCACCTGCTAACTTAGCAAGACGTTCCTGTAATTTTTCTTTATCGTAATCAGAAGTGGTATTTTCTACCTGAGCTTTTATCTGATTAACTCTTGCAGTAATGTCAACCTTCTTTCCTTTACCACCAACGATTGTTGTATTATCTTTATCGATAGTAACGGAAGCGGCCTGACCTAATGAAGTCAAATCAGCACCTTCTAATTTGTGACCTAACTCTTCGCTGATTACAATACCAGCAGTAAGAATTGCAATGTCAGTTAACATTTCTTTTCTTCTGTCACCAAAGCCTGGAGCTTTAACAGCTGCAACTTTAATAGTGCCACGAAGTTTGTTTACAACTAATGTTGCTAATGCTTCGCCTTCCAGATCTTCAGCAATAATTAATAACGGACGACCGCTCTGCGCCACTTTCTCAAGGATATGAAGAATATCTTTCATTGCTGAAATCTTCTTGTCATATATTAAGATGTATGGATTCTCCAATTCAGCCTGCATTTTTTCGCTGTTAGTAACGAAATATGGGGACACATAACCACGGTCAAACTGCATACCTTCTACCACATCAACTGTTGTGTCGGTACCTTTTGCTTCTTCTACAGTAATAACACCTTCTTTGCCAACTTTTGCAAATGCTTCAGCAATCAGTTTTCCGATTGTTTCATCATTGTTTGCAGAAATAGAAGCTACCTGTTGAATTTTTTTACTGTCGTTCCCAACAGTTTGGCTTTGGCTCTTTAGATTTTCAACAACTAAAGAAACCGCTTTATCAATACCTCTTTTCAAATCCATTGGGTTGGCACCAGCTGCTACCATTTTCAGACCTTCGCTGATGATTGATTGAGCCAGTACAGTTGCAGTTGTAGTACCATCTCCTGCAATATCTGCAGTTTTAGAAGCTACTTCTTTCACCATCTGTGCTCCCATATTTTCAATCGGATCTTCCAGTTCAATTTCTTTTGCAACAGTAACACCATCTTTTGTTACTTGTGGTGCACCAAATTTTTTCTCAATAACTACGTTACGACCTTTTGGTCCTAATGTTACCTTTACTGCGTTGGCTAATGTGTCAACGCCTTTTTTCATTTTATTTCTTGCTTCAATGTCGAAGAAGATTTGCTTTGCCATGTTATTTAATGCCCCTATCCCCTAAAGGGGGATTAGAAACCTGTAGGGCTTACAGGCTTTTATTTTTTAGAAAAATATTATTAACAAGAACTTTTTCCTCCCCTTAGGGGATGGGGACTTTAAACTATCGCCAGAATATCTGACTCCCTCATAATAAGGTAATCCTGTCCGTCAATCTGAATTTCAGTACCGGCATATTTACCATACAAAACAGTGTTACCTGCTTTAACAGTTACAGGTTCATCTTTTTTACCAGGTCCCGCAGCAACAACAGTTCCTCGTTGAGGTTTTTCTTTAGCAGTATCCGGGATGATGATTCCACCGGAAGATTTTTCTTCTGCAGCGTCCGCCTTTACAATTACTCTGTCATGCAGTGGAGTAACGCTTACTTTTTTTGCCATAATTGTATTGATTTTGTTTTTTGTTGAATAATGTATCCCCCAGATTTGGGGACGTCAAAGGTACGGCGAATAATATGCCGATTATCTTATAACGGAAAAAATTGCAGTATTGAGAAGGTTTAGCCCTGCTTTGACTTCAAATGGCAGAAATTTTTGCAGCCATTGTGTCAAAATTTCATTTAGTGAGGAATTAGTTTTGATTTTTGTTAGGCGATGTCTATAATATTAAAAGAGATAACATGAATCCATATCTTCGCAGCCCAAACAGTTCTTATATCAAATGATTAGCAGAAGAAATATCCGGGTTAAAGTGATGCAGACCATTTACACAGTTTCCTCTCTTGAAACTGATATCAAAAATACTGAAGCCCAAAAAGTATTACAAAAGCATATAGATCAATCCCGTTCTTTACTTGTTTACCTTATTTATTTTTTAACGGAAGTTATTCGATACGCTGAAAAAGATGCGCATCAAAAAGCCTCGAAGCACTTACCTACAGCCGAAGACCTTAGCACTAATACAAAAATTGCCGGTAATGAATTGCTCTGGAAAATATTGGAGGATCCTGCTTTAAAAGAACAATTTGCGGCAGACAAACCGGAACTTACTACAGATAAAGAGTTCATAAAAAAAGTTTACCTGAAATTGAAAGAAACTGCTGATTACAAAACATATATATCATCTTTTACGAGAGAGAAAAAAGAGGAAGCGAAAATCATTGAGTTTATTTTAAATGATCTTATGTTAGCCAATGAACTTTTTGTATCGCACATTGAAGAAATTTATTCAAATTGGGATGATGATGGAGAAATGGTTATACAATTTCTTGCAGGCTATTTGCAAAAGCCCGGGTCTATTAATTTCAACCAGATGATGTCTAAAGACAAAGCTGATTTTGCAAAAGGCTTGTTGGAAACCGTTTTGAAAAAAAATGATATGTTACAGGAGCTCATAAAACCAAAACTAAAAAATTGGGACCCGGAAAGGATTGCTGTGTTGTATATGATAATGATGAAAATGGGGGTATCAGAGTTTTTATTTTTTGAAACTATTCCACCAAAAGTAACTATCAACGAATATATCGACCTTGCCAAAGATTACAGCACCTTACAGAGTGGTCAGTTTGTAAACGGAATTCTGGATAACATTCATAAAGAACTGGTTCTGCAGGGGAAAATGCAAAAAGTTGAATATAAAAAAGGCTGACCCCACATCAAATCATCTTTTGAGTTATTTTGTCAGGCAATCAACAAATACGACATAAAAATATTTTTTTATCCAAAAAGATACTAGTATTATGCCGATAGACAATGAGTTATGAAATATTGATAGGGCTATCTTCTATGTCGTATCGGTATAACCTTTACATTTGCACTTCTAAAAAGTATTCGAATGAAAAATATATTATTTAGTTTAAGTATAGCTGTAGTTCTTTTTGCCTGTTCATCAACAGATAAAAAAACAACCGGCACAAGTAATAATCTGGACAGCACCATGCAAGCTGAGAAGGCTAAGATTATGAATGATACAGCCAACTATACCACTTTACAATGGCTCGACTCTACATTCCTCTCTATGGGCACTGTAAATGAAGGCGCACAAGTGGAAGTGTCATTTCGTTTTAAAAACACTGGTACTAAACCATTGGTCATAGCAAATGTAACTGCCAGTTGCGGATGTACTATTCCTGAAACACCACAGCAACCCTTTGCTCCGGGTGAAGAAGGAGTAATAAAAGCAAAGTTTGACAGTAAAGGTCGTACGGGTGAAAATAGGAAACATATCAGCGTAGATGCCAATACAATGCCTTCTCGTGGACATGATCTTGAGTTTACAGTGGATGTAAAAAAATAATTTTTAAAGTTTAGTAGCAATTTAAAAAACAACAAACATGAAGTCTCGCATAAGTTATCTTACAGCAATTACTCTTTTACTATTTTTCTCTTCTTGTACGCCTCCGGGTGGAGAAGCAGGAAAAAGTGGAGGCACAGGTGGTACAATTCAATTAGTATTTCTTGGTTTAATGATCTTAGTTTTCTGGATGTTCTTTATTCGTCCGCAAGCCAAGAGAGCAAAAAATCAAAAATCTTTTATTGAGAACCTTGGCAAAGGCGATAAGATTGTTACAATTGCCGGTATACACGGAACAATCAACAAGACCAACGATGATGGTACATTGAGTATTGAAGTAAATCCAGGTAGTTATTTGAAGATTGAAAAAAGTGCAATCAGCTTAGACTGGACGACAGCCTTGAATAAGCCTGCAACTGAAAAGAAATAATAAGCAAAAAAGTACTAAATTATAAATCTCAAATGCTAATCGTAAATTTATGATTGGGATTTGAGATTTTCTTTGTTTTATTCTTTTTTGAATTTCATTATGTTGAAAATCGGACTTACTGGCGGAATTGGAAGCGGAAAAACGACTGTTGCCAAAGTTTTTGAAACCTTGGGGGTTCCTGTTTATTATGCTGATGATGCAACAAAAAGATTGATGAATTCGAACAGTGCATTAAAAGCATTAGTGATTCAGCATTTTGGAAAAGCCTCTTATAAAAACGAAGAGTTAGACAGAAAACATATCGCCGATATTGTGTTTAAGGATAAAGAAAAATTAGCCTTGCTCAATTCAATCACTCATCCGGCGACAATTAAAGATGCCAATGAATGGATTCAACAACAAACTTCTCCTTATATAATTAAAGAAGCTGCCTTGCTTTTTGAAACTGAAGCAGCAAAACATCTTGATTATTTCATAGGCGTAAATGCTCCATTAGAAATCCGTATTAAAAGGGTAATGGATAGAGACAATTTATCAGAAACTGAAGTGATGAGCCGCATCAACAGGCAAATGGATGAAAAAGAGAAAATGAAACGTTGTGATTTTATAATTATCAACAATGATGAAGAATTGATAATACCCCAAATACTGAAAATTCATGAAAAAATTATCAGTCTGGCAAATACAAACAAATAAGTTCTATTTCAATTTAGCCAATGCAGTTTTGATCCGCTTCCACCCTTCTTCAATTTTTTCCATGCTGTTGGCAAAAGAAAAACGTACACATTTAGGTTCACCAAAAGCGTCGCCCATTACTGAAGAAACATTAGCGACATTTAACAGATACATACATAGATCAGATGCATTGGCTATTGTATTTTCGCCATCCTTTTTTCCATAGTAGAAACTAACATCAGGAAAAATATAAAAAGCTCCGTCTGGTTCGGGACATATAACACCGGGAATTTCTTTTACCAATTCCAAAACTCTTGCTCTTCTTCTTGCAAACTCTTTGGTCATCTCCATAGATGGTCGCAAATCCGTTGTTAAGGCAACAACAGCTGCTTTTTGTGTGATGGAATTGGTGCCACTTGTAAACTGTCCTTGTACTTTTTCACATGCCTTTGCAATTTCTTCATTTGCTGCTATGTAGCCCAGCCTCCAACCCGTCATTGCAAATCCCTTACTTAAACCGTTGATGATAATTACCTGGTCTTTTATTTCATCGAACTGCGCAATGCTTTCATGTCTTCCAACGAAGTTGATATATTCATAAATTTCATCCGCCATTATGAAAACACCTGGATGGTTTTTAAATACAGCAGCCAGACCTTCCAGTTCTTCTTTAGTATAAACAGACCCGCTAGGATTACATGGGGATGAAAAAAGAAAAACTTTTGTTTTAGGTGTAATAGCAGCTTCTAATTGTGCCGGTGTGATTTTAAAATTTTGTTCCGCAGTGCTTTTTATCTCCACCACTTTTCCTCTGGCAATTTTTACCAGTTCGCTATATGTAACCCAATATGGAGTAGGAATAATTACCTCATCGCCATCATCAACTAAAGCAAGCATTGTATTCGCAAGGCTTTGTTTAGCTCCTGTGGAAGCAACAATATTCTCTGGTTTATAATCAAGACTATTATCTCGTTTCAATTTACTGCAAATAGCTTCTCTTAAATCAGTAAAGCCCGGCACTGGTGTGTAATGACTCCAGTTATCTTTGATTGCTTTTATAGCGGCTTCTTTAATATGCTCAGGTGTATCAAAATCAGGTTCGCCAAGACTAAGGTCAATTACATCCACTCCTTTTGCTCTTAACTCACGGCCAAGTTTTGCCATTTTTAATGTTTCCGGTTCATTAAAGCGATCTAAAAAAGATGATAAGTGCATTTCAGTTGTTTTTATTTTACATGTTTTGGAAATACAACATGGCGAGCAGACGCAAAAGTAAGAATTTGAAGATAAGTCAACCTGATTTATTCAATGTAATTAAACCTGAAGTTAGAAAGGTTAGGTTCTTTTTTACGAACTCTTGTTAGTTCATATTCATAAATAGCTTTTCCAAGATTCTTTAAAAAAGGAAATCCTATTGAATCATAATCATATTTATCATCATTGAAAACTCCATCGCTGTTACTGTAGATCGTTGCACTTAAAAAAAACTCAATATTATTTTTGAAATCAGCGAAGTAAACTGCATCAGTTAAAAAACCATAAGCATCTCCCACTTTATTAAAAATTCTAAGCCCTGGTTTTGCTTTATCTTTTTCTGAACCATAGAATAAAAATTTTACATAATTATCCCAATACTCCGGAGCTTTATAAACAGGAGAAACCGATTCTTCGGGTTTCATTGACATATATTTTCTCAGAAAATTATAATCATCTTTTGTAAGATTGAAACGACTTTTATCATCCACTGATTCGGGATAAATAATACTTCTTACTATCATATGCAAATCCTGTAAAGACAAACGGTTCTTCTGCGAAAAATTAAATGGCTCATTAATCAGCTTATCACCTTTTATGTAACCTATTCCCAGTTTAGTATTTCTGTTCGCATAGGGCAACACACTGTTTTGGGCAGGTTTTGCATAAATGAGCTTCCTCTTTTTGTCTAAAAAATTAATTGGGTTCGTTTGTCTGTTCTGTTCTTCCGTCATACTAATGTCTAACCGATGAATGATCTGCACATCAGCGTATCCCATTTTATGCAAAGTCTTGTTGATATATTCCTGTCCTAAAAATTCATACAGCCTGTTGAAAGCATCATTATCGCTAACCAAAAGTATTTTTTTAATATAATGAGCAATTGTTGCCCTGCCATCTGCTGCGCTTGAATCTTTATTAACCTCCGTTTGTCCAAAGCCGGCATTCCCGGTAATCATCGTCGTATACTTGTTCAGCCCGGCAATTTTCAACTCATTAAGTTTTTGTAGAGCCAAAATGGCCACAGGTAGTTTTACGGTTGAAGCTGGATAGAAATAGTTATCAGAATTCACATTAAAAGTATAGTCAGTAAAGCCAGATTTTTTCATATTGAGCCTGTCAACCTGTGAATAAATGATTTGAACTTTCAGATTTTTTGCATTGTCAAAGACTGAAGAAAAAAATTGAGGATATTTCTGTAATAGATTGCTAATGAAAGTGTCAGGCATGTTAATCATTGAAGAAATCTTATGTATGTGTTCATTTTCAGGTAAAAAGAGTTGTGGCTTATTTTTAGAAGCCATTTGTGGCAACTCGGATAATCCCAGACACAAAAAAGCAATCAATAAGCCGGGTTTAAATATAGTATTCATATCTCTCCAAAGTTAACGGTTGTTCTCAGTTAAGTTTTTAGAAATCAAGGGGCAAGAGACTCTTTTTTGTTGGTTTGAATTAATCCGAAACTGCTATCTTTGCCGTCCTTAAAATTTATGTATAGCCTTTCCCATCTTCAAGCTGAGCATGTTCGGGGCTAAATCATGTAAATCAATCAACGTATGCAACTGAAAGGTTTGGTTCGCTTTTTCACAATTCTACTGATCGTTTATTCGCTTTACCAATTATCTTTTACCTGGTTCGTAAAGAATCATGAAAAGAAAATGGAAGCCAGTGCAAAAAGCTATGT
>JBDSUW010000201.1:0-8015 GCA_039927535.1 Chitinophagaceae bacterium
CCTGCGGGAGATCAGATCATTGATGTGATACCACAGGAATTTACCGTAGATAATTTTCAAAACATACCAAACCCGATTGGGTATGGCGGTGTAAAAATTGGAGCCAACTTCCATATTATTACCGGAGATAAAAATGCAATCAAGAATATCAATCGCAGTGTAGAGAAAGCTGGATTGATTACAAAAGATTTGGTATTGCAACCATTAGCTTCTTCTTCTGCCGTTATGGGACAAGAAGATCTGGAAGCAGGTGTTGCTATTGTTGACATTGGCGGTGGTACAACAGACCTTGCTGTTTTCTACGAAGGAATTTTAAAGCACACTGCTGTTATTCCTTTTGCCGGAGAAAATATTACCAATGATATTAAAACTGGTTTGGGTGTTTTGAAAACACAGGCCGAGCAAATGAAAGTGCAGTTTGGTAGCGCATTGGCAAACGAAGCAAAGGCAAATGCCTATATCACAATTCCTGGATTAAGAGGAATGCCTGCAAAAGAAATCAGTGTAAAAAATTTGGCGAATATCATTCAGGCAAGAATGAGTGAGATCATGGATTTTGTTACTTATCATTTAAAGCAGGTTGGTTTGGAGAACAGGATGCTGAATGGTGGTATCATCTTAACAGGTGGTGGCTCGCAATTAAAACATCTTATTCAGCTTACAGAATATGTAACAGGATTACCTGCAAGAATAGGATTCCCGAATGAGCATTTAGCTGGCGGTCATATTGAAGAGTTAGCAAAACCTACTTATTCTACTTGTATCGGTCTTATTCTGAAAGGGTATGATGATTTCGAACATAACCGTAAAATGTTTGATAAAGAATACAAGAAAATGGATGTGCCTTCCGCTTTAAAAAATAATGGTGCTGAAGAAGTTGCTGTAGAAACAGAAGAAGTGGTGAATGAAATTGAAATGACCCGACGAAAAAATCTTACTGGCTTCTGGGGCAAGTTCAAAGACAGGATTATTGATCTGTTCAAAGAAGAAGAAGATAAGCACTTGTAAAAAAATGTTTAAAGAAAAATAACTAACTAACCCAATTGTCAATAGCTTAAAATCTGCATAAGATGGAGAGCTTAAATTCAACACTATGATACATTTCGATTTGCCTAAAGAAAAATCATCCATACTTAAAGTAATTGGAGTTGGCGGCGGCGGTGGTAATGCTGTCAACTTCATGCATAGTCAGGAAATAGAAGGAGTAAACTTTATTATTTGTAATACGGACTCGCAAGCATTAGCCAATAGCGGCATACCTAACAGAATTCAATTGGGTCCACATCTTACCCAAGGGTTGGGTGCTGGTGCTAATCCCGAGATTGGTCGCCAGGCCACAGAAGAGTCGTTGGAAGAAATAAAAAGGATTCTGGAAGTAAATACTAAAATGGCCTTCATCACTGCAGGTATGGGTGGTGGCACAGGCACTGGCGGTGCACCCATCATTGCTAAAATTTGTAAAGACCTTGGTATCCTTACCGTAGGTATCGTTACAACTCCGTTTGCTTATGAGGGAAAGAAACGTCAGTTGCAAGCCGAGGAAGGAATAAAAACATTAAAAGGATATGTAGATACATTGCTTGTTATTAGTAATGATAAACTGCGTCACCAGTTTGGTAATTTAAAAATGCGGGAAGCATTTGAAAAAGCAGATAATGTATTGGCCACTGCTGCAAAATGTATTACCGATGTAATTAATAGCACTGGTCAGATAAACGTTGACTTTGCAGATGTATGCACCGTTATGAGAAACGGTGGAGTTGCTATACTTGGCAATGCTGTAGCGTCTGGAGAAAACAGGGCACAGAAGGCAATAGAAGAAGCCATTAATTCTCCGTTGCTGAATGATAATGATATCCGTGGTGCTAAATGGATTTTGATAAATATAAATTCAGCTACTGGTGAACATGAGTACACGATGGATGAAGTGGAAGTGATTCAGAATTATTTATTGGAGCAGGCAGGCGATGATACAGATGTAATTCTTGGAATGGGATATGACAGCACATTAGAAGATAAGATTGGCATCACTCTTATTGCAACAGGTTTCGAACATAAAGATCCATTTGCTAAATCGAAGCCAAAGAAGGTAGAACCAAAACCTGAAGAAAAAATTGTAATGATATTGGCAACGCCGAAAGAAACAGAAGCTCCTGTTATTAAATTGCATAATAGTGATGCAGTTTTGCAAAGAGAAATGGAAATGATGGAAGCTGAGGCAATGGCAGAACTAAAGGCTGAAGATGAAAAGACCCTGGTAACTTCGGAATCAACATCACTTGATTATCTAACTCCAACATTAGTGGAGGAAGTTCCGCAAGTTGAATCGCCTGTTATTGATATTATGGATATCAAAAAAAATGAAGAAGCAGAGATCATTCATTTTGAATTAAATGCAGAAGAAAAAGAAGACTTGTCATCCGTAGCTTCTTTAAATTCGGAAGCTTCAGCGAAGGAAGTAGCGAAAAAAGAAAATATACTTAGTAATTCTACGAGTAAAATAGATAGTGCATCTACTGTTGACAAATTGTCAACTGTAGTAAAAAATGAAAGTATAAATTCGTTTTCGAACAATCCCTCCGTTCCCCAACAATCAATTTTAGAAACTGATGCCCGTCTGAATGGCGAAGCCGGGCAGGCTGAAATTATTCTCAGCAAGAAAGATAGTACTAGTACAAGCCCGGTGCCTGCAGCATCGGGTGGTTATTTGGCCAGACCGTCCAATATCTACGCAGAATCAAAAGCAGAGGCCGATGCCTCAAAAACTTCTGCAGAAAAACCGGTCTCCTCAAAGAAGGTTGCAAATGAAGAAGAGGAGGAACTCCTCGATTTACAAATGCAACTGGTAGAACGAGATGACATTCCTGCGGCGGATATGCCGTTGGCTCATCATGCTCAGACACCTTTGTTTCCCGAGGTTGAGGATTCTGCTCTGCAGGACGAAACCGAAGAACAACAACGTAGGGCAGCCGAACGATTGCACAAGTTGAGAAACTTGTCTTTCAATGTTAACGCTGCTGACCCGAATAATGAGTTTGAAACTGTTCCGGCCTATATCCGCCGCAATATGGAATTGTACAACAGCAATTCCCAGGTAGAGAATTTTTACAGCAGCGTTGAAGTCAAGTCTGACAAAAATAATCAAGCACAACTCAGCACTATCAATACATTCTTAGACGGCGATAAGCCGGATTAATCTTAGTTCGTTCCAATGAAGCCTTAGCTAAATGCTAATGTTTTTTAGTTGTTCCCTCCGGTTTCTACCGGAGGGTTTTTCTTTGGTGGTTGTCATGCCGGGCTTGACCCGGTATCTTTCTCTTATCTGTGCTCATTTGTGCAATCCCCGCCTGAATGACTCAGTCGGGCAGGTGTGGCTAAATAAATTTTGAATTTTTTTATACCGGCTGCATTACTACCCTGCCTGCTGGTAGGCAAGTACCATCGTCTGTTGCATCGCACTCTTGTACGTTCCGTAACTCTACTGAGCCAAGTCGAAGTATGAGTGAAGTCGAAGTATAAGCGAAGTCGAAGTTTGAGCATATCAAACTTTTTTTTCAGCATTATAAAATTATTCCATTATTCTCTACTCGTAGTATAATAAGAAGATAAACCGTCTGCTATATAGTTAGTAAATTATGTTTTATAGCTTTAATTTTATTATAATCTAAGATCCTGCAAATGGTGTCCCAAATATCCCCACTGCCAGTTCTACCCAAATCAGAACAAATCCAAGTAAAATAAGTCCGCAGACTATAATTCGGTTTTTAATACTTTTTACTTTTCTCATTACAAGTTCCAACAATAATCCTGTTCCCAGCATTAAAGTACCCATTATTATAAAGTCTGAAATCGTCCAGTCAACTTCATTTGTAAACTGCATTGAAACCAAAGGGATAAGCAATAAAATTGCCACTACTGTCAGGATGATAATTAGTCTTTTATTTTTCATATTTCTTTGTTTTAGTTATTTTTTGAGAAGCTGTTCAATTGCGTTTATATGTTTTTTAAATGCATTTTTTCCTGATATTGTGGCATTATAATTAGTGTTTGGTTTTCGTTCCAGGAATTCTTTTTTATAACTGATGTATTTACTTTTTTCTAACGATTTTAAGTGGCTCGCTAAATTTCCATCAGTTACAGCCAAAATCTCTTTCAACATATTGAAGTCAACATTTTGATTAACCATCAGTACCGCCATAATACCCAATCGAATTCTGTTTTCGAATGCTTTGTCCAAATTTTTAAAAACGTCTTTCACTACTTATATTTCTTTTGGACGATTAAACCATATGTTATCTGAATAAATCCAAAACCAAATGCCCAAAAAATTAAACCGTATTCAATAAATTGAAAGGCAAGCAGACCAACAATAATTTCGATTAACCCCAAGCTTCTAATTTCTGGAAATGTGTTTTTACTACTATTTATCAATGCAAGTCCGTAAAATATTAAAGTCAGTGAAGGTAAAATACCAATAAAGCCTTTTAATAACAGCATCAAGCATAGCAATCCTCCTGTTGTTAGAGGAATTATTAAATTGAAGATTAATTCTTTGATGGTATTATTCCAAAGGCTTTCATTTCGATTTTTAGTTTTCCTTTTAGTGAAGAAAAAGGCACTTGCAATTGCCAAAATCAATGTTCCCAAAGCAATTAGTAACAAATGACTTATACCCTCATTACTTAAGTTAGTAGCATCGTATACCAAATAATCTTGTTTTTTAAAGAATGTTTGATAGGCGATATAAACTCCTGCTAATGCAATAATTCCAGTCGATACTCCTGAAAGACCGCTTAAGGAAATGAATCGGGTTGACCGATTCATTATCTCTTTAATTTCTTTGAGGTCTTCGATATATTTTTCTTTCATAATAAAATGTGTTATTGGATATCTAAATTTTTAATGCCACATGGTGCCAGCAAGTCCCAAAACAGTACCTAACCAAATAGATACTAAAAATAGTATGGTACTATAAGGATTAGAAATATCCTTGGCCAATCGCCTCTTACCCCAATAATGGCACTCAAATAAAATGATAATATACCAAATGCACCCGCTAAAGGTGTAACTATTAAGGGACGTATTCTCCAATTTGTAGGCCAGGTAGGGTTAGGATTGTCAACCCCAGACACAAAAAAAGAAATTAACATAAGCCCTATTAATGCACCCATAAGCATTCTTTTAAACAGTGTATTAATTCTAATTTCCGCCGAAAATAATTTAATTGAATTTGTCATTTTAATTATTTAAAAGTACTTTGAATTGCAAAGTAAAGTAAAATATTTCTCCCGGCAAATTTTTTTCGTCTAAATAATTTATGATTTTGAATTGTCGTTAGGAAAATAGAATCTATTATTAGAATTTTTTTTGTCGTCAGTAAAAAGAAAAAGAAAAACTCTCCCGCCTGTTTGATTTCCTATTCTTATAATTTGTCTGTCATTAGTAGCTTTTGCAAGTAAAAGACAACATTCTTTTGCACCTGGTGGAGCTATCAGAACCCACCTTTTGTCGTCAGTCAATCTTGTGTCTTCAAGAATTTGAAAGTCTAATTTTTCTGTATAGAACTTAATGGCTTCGTCATAATCTTTTACAATTAAAGCTATATGTGCAATTTTTTGTGTCATTTAATTTATATAGGTTTGAAATTGAAAATGATTACTAGAATTTTGAACTGTCCAAAAAGATTGCAACCAGTCACCGAGTATTTGCGAAGGCTGGGAATTCATTGTTGTTTGATATCCATTTTACAATGATCTGTAGTCAACCTATATCAGGACAAGACAATAATAGACCAAGATATATTCTTCACCTAGCATACCAGAAAGCAACTATTTATGCGGCGTTTTTCGTCACTTCCTTTTAGTAGTTTGTAGCCGTGGTGATAGTACTGATTTTGTAGGTCATATTTTTATCGACATATAGATATGCTGCATAGTACGTATGAAAGTTTATATAATACCATGCTCCTGATTTGAATTTTACTGGAGAAGTCATTTGTCGCCTTGAGTCGTATTCGCTCAAATCTGGTTTTGGCCCCATTGTTACAATACTGTCTTTTGACATATAGATAATCTTTTCAGTGCTTGAATCTGTCGTTGATGTTTGCTTTGCATTATTTAACAGTTCTCTTGAATTGCCGTAATTGCGATAGAGCCCATTAGTTGAAGTATCAGTCCACCATGTGACCGCCTGGTCATTAAAGTATATTCGGTCTTTAACTTTATTTGCTGGTCCATTTGCATAAGGATTCGACGAGTATGAACATACAACTTTGTAAATCTTAGGTATGCCGTCAGCGTAGAACGTGTCTACATTTAACTCCTCGAATCTAACGCCATTAGTTAATCCACAACTACTCTCGATATATTTACCCGTCATTTTTACTTCACATGCGAGTGAGAATCTACAGGCTCCTAAAAAGATCAAAGAGCAGATTGATATAAGTAACAAAATAGTTAAAAGACGCATAGTAGAATGCCGCATAACGTTGACGGCTTGCTGCTGTGCTGGAATTCATTGCTCGTCCAGCCTGGAACCGCAGCCGATTTGAAAAACTGATGATGAAGTTAACAACTAAAAGTTGAAAATTGAACGTCGAGCCGAAACCGAAGTTGATAGCGAATTACAGCCGATTGTTATTCCGTCTGCCAGCATAGTAGCAAACCGATTGTTAGCGGCTGGTTGTTTGTTTCGTTTTTAAGTCCTTTGCATATTTGTATAGTTCCTCATAAATGTCAAAGTATGTTCCCTCGTCTTTTTCGTCCAATTTTGTATTGAAAAATACAATTACAGCAAATTCTTTGGTTAAATCTGAAAGCATAAAGGTTCTTACTCCTTGGTCTGAACCATTGTGTCCAACTCGGGTTGCTCCTAATTTTGTAGCCCAAAAAATACCTTGGTTAAGCTTTTTGATGTTAACGTTTTCAGGTTTATTTGTTTCTGTGTGTTGAAAACGAAGCATCTCTTTTACGGTTTCTGTTTTTAAAATTCTTGTGTTTTTATATTTTCTTTCATTTAGCAAACTGATAAAAAACTTAGACAATTCATTTACTGAAGTTCTAACACCACCGTCTGGGTAAGTTGTCATTTCGTATAATTGGATTTGCTCAATACTGTCGCCTTTCTTTTCATAAAGTTTAGAATGGTTGGTAATATCAATTTCATATAATGCCCACCCTGAATTTTGCATTTTTAATGGTTTAAAAATATGTTTTTTAGCATACTCATTTAGAGTTTTCCCTGTTCGTAACTCAATTATATGCCCCGCCAATCCTGCTCCAATGTTAGAGTAATCTCTATTTGTTCCTGGTTTAGCATTTAAGAAATTATCTTTTGAGTAGTGTTTACCACCTTGAACAAAATAATCTTTTAAGAATTTGCCTAATGGTTCTGGTTTACGACCTCCATAAAAATAAGTGCTGTCTCCATAAAATGGATTTCTGTCTGTAAGCCCTGAGGTATGAGTAGCCAAATGTCTCAATGTTATTTTGTCATTAGGATAGTTTGGATTGATTACTTTGAAAGGCAAATAGTTATTTATGTCTTCGTCAAGCGAAACTTTTTCTTCTTCAACAGCTTTCATTATACAGACACCTGTAAAAGTCTTAGCGATGGAAGCAATATTCATAATTGTAGCAGATGTGAAAGGAATTTTATTTTCTTTGTCGGCATAACCATAACCGTTTGTCCAAACTACTTTTTTATCAATAATAATAGATACTCCGATACCAACTATACCTGTTTCAAGCATTTTGTTTTCAATAAAAGTGTCTATTGAAGTTTTTGGCGTTGTTTTGATAAAATCTTGTCCTAAAATATTAGTGCAAAATATTGTTGTTGTTAAAAATAGAGTTGATGCGAATTTTATTTTCATTTTAAATTTTTGTTACACGTCCTATTTGCAGGGCTGTGCTGTCAACTTGCCGCTAACAAATAGAAAAGTATCCGCAAAGCCCCCTGATAAAGCCCCGCATTAAATGGATTTTACGGGGCTTTGTGGTATACTTTTGGGTTGA
>JBDSUW010000202.1:0-2247 GCA_039927535.1 Chitinophagaceae bacterium
CTTTCCCGGAGGAGCAAATGAATGGAGAAAATACCTTGAAAAGAATCTTGATGCCACAGTACCAAAACAAAAAGCAAAAGACGGCGCATATAGTGTTATCGTTCAATTTATTGTTGACAAAGAAGGAAATATTTCTGATGTAAAAACATTGACAAAGCATGGTTATGGGATGGAAGAAGAAGGGGTAAGAGTAATTAAAAAGGGGCCAAAATGGGTTCCGGCAATGCAAAATGGAAAAGTAGTTAAGGCCTATAGAAAACAACCAATAACTTTTTATTTAGGTAAAGAAGAAAATATTCACTCAGGTAAGGCTGAAAAGAATTTTTCTGATAATCAGCTCAGATCAAAAGTCGAGTTTAATAAAGTGGTGATTGTTGGCTTTAGTGATTCGGCTAAGAATGAAAAAACTGAACCTTCACAGAAATCAACTAATGATTTACATGAGATCACTGTTATAGGTTACAAATCAGAGAATGCAGCCGATAACAAAATTTTTACACAAACAGAAACACCGCCATCTTTTCCGGGTGGTGAAGAAAAATGGAGAAAATATCTCTCAGTAAATGCAAAAGGAGCTACACCTGTAAATAATGGAGCTCCTGCGGGAACTTACAAAGTCATTATTCAGTTCATAGTGAACACTGATAGCACAATTACCGATGTAAAAGCAATCACCAATCATGGCTATGGAATGGAAGAAGAAGCATTACGATTAATTAAGAAAGGTCCAAAATGGTTTCCGGCAAAACAAAACGGGCATATTGTAAAAGCTTATGCTCAGCAGCCAATAACTTTTCAGGTACAAGAAGAAGTTACTAATAAGCCTATAACCAAAAGCAATTAACAAACTAAATTTCCATTTGGAGTTTTAAGCACTAACCCTTTTTTCTCAGTATCCTCTACTATCCCAATAACCTGTGCATCTACGCCAAATTTTTTGGAGACATTGAAAATCGCATTTATATAGCTTTCAAATTAATTATATCTTTTCTGCTAACTTTACTATATGCACAAACCAGTAATATCCAAAAAAGCCTTCTGGGATGTAAACTTTGATAAGCTGGATTTCGAAAAATCCTCGTTGTTCATTATGCAAAAAATTTTTAACTACGGCAGCTGGGATGATCAGGTTTCAAT
Source organism: Chitinophagaceae bacterium (assembly GCA_039927535.1). Lineage (GTDB taxonomy): Bacteria > Bacteroidota > Bacteroidia > Chitinophagales > Chitinophagaceae > JJ008. The sequence goes on from JBDSUW010000202.1 coordinate 1,138, forward strand.
AATGCGGTTTTATGGCCTTGACAGGATAAAAAATGAAGTTATAGAGGCCTCTTATCTGCGCCAGCCAGTCCTTAGTTTTTTATGCACTATTTTACAGTTGCAAAAAAAAGAATTTGAATGTTACAGAAAAATGCAATTGAACCCACTACCCTGGAATTATTAAAATCATTTTGCAAGGAACCCCAATTGAATAATTTCGCCTTAGGTGGTGGCACTAATATTGCACTGCGAAAAGGTCATAGGCTTTCAGTTGATCTGGATTTTTTCACCCATTCAAATTATGATAACGCAACAATTTATAAAACTGTAAGCACTTTATTTCCTGCAACTGAATTATTGTTTGAGCAGAATCAAACAATGATGTTTATGATAAATGGAGTAAAAGTGGATTTTATACTCTATCCCTTTCCCTGGTTACATCCTTTTGAAATTATTGATCATACAAGGCTTATAACGCTGGATGATATTATTCCAATGAAATTACAAGCAATCAGTAACCGCTTTGCAAAAAAAGATTTTTGGGATGTTGATTTACTTTTAAATGAAATTTCATTAGAAAAAATGATAGCAATTTTTAAATCAAAATTTCCTTTAATTGATACTGGATATATTATTCATGGCTTAACCAATTTTGAAGCTGCGGATTTAGAAGATGATCCGGTTTGCCTGATTTCCAGAAAATGGGAAGAAATAAAACTTAATCTGGCGGAAAAAGTGAAAGGCTATACTGCAAATTTTCTATAACTACTATTCGTAATAAATCTCCGTTTTGCTTTTCTTAATCAATAAACATTTTTTCTCACTCTTTTCTACCTTTCCAATAACCTGTGCATCTACACCATAACTTTTTGAGACGCTGATAATTGTATCAGCGTCTTTTTCATTGGTATAAATCTCTAATCTTGTACCCATATTAAAAACCTGGTACATTTCCCTGTCATCCGATTTACTGGCTTCCTGTATCAGTTTAAAAATAATGGGAGGTTTAAATAAATTATCTTTTACAATGCGGACATTATCAGGAACAAATTTTAAACACTTGGTTTGTCCGCCACCACTACAATGCACCAGACCATTAATGGCATCAAAATGATTTTCCAGCAACTCTTT
>JBDSUW010000203.1:0-2856 GCA_039927535.1 Chitinophagaceae bacterium
TTCCACATCATTTTTATTTATAAACTCAAATACTTTTTTATAAAAATCAGGGATGGTTTCCTGCGGGTCGTCCTGCACCTGGCTCTGCCTTACATACACCGTTTTACTTTCCGGCAAGTATTCATAATAATAATTCTTATCAATATTCTTTAAGTAAAATGGAGTATTATTTTGGTCTCTTACACTTAACCAATCTGTACCAGGTTTTACAAAGCCGTAGTTTCTTGGCAAATGAAACCCTTCAATGGCTGTTAGAGTCTGATCAAAAGTATTTCCATCTTTCTCAAAGGTGTAGGTCACCGTTGATTTCAAAGCGGTGGTAATACCCTGCGCATGCAATGCTTCAGGCATTGCTAAAAAATCCAATCCGTAAGCTTTAAAGAATTCGTCATTCTCGACAGAAACTAATGGCTTCAAAGCTTCAAGTGCTTTCATTACAGGCATTCCTTCTACCTTCACCAGCTTTGCTCCTACTATGGATGAATATTTTTTATCGGCCCCCTCTGCATACATACCATCACTAAACCAGTAAAAATTGACAGGAGCAATACGGTACTTGAAAGGACTCTGTCTCCACCCAATACTGGTATGCCCATATTTAAACAGCGATACAATCCTTGCCATTCCGGCCATCCGCTCATGGTCTTGCAAAGAAGGCATTGCTTTGTATAATTTTTCAATTGCTGCATCAAATACTTCAGCAGTTACTTTTTTAAACAAAAAAGAATAGTCTTTATGAACAGTTTGTTGCAAAACCTTTAAGTCAGATTGCCAGTCAGCAGCCGACAATTTTTTTATATCAATTGTGGAACTGGCTTGCATTGCACCATGGCCATCCTGTGCATACACAGTTGCAGCGAAAGTGCAGAAGAAAATAAAAACGAGGATACTCTTCATGGTTAAGTTTTTTTGAAGCTATACTAAATTAACAAGCGGTTATCAGGGTATGTGACAAGCGGTGAAAACATTGTGTAATTTTTTTCTTTCGGGTTAGTACAACTAACCCGACGCTTGGGTAAACAAAAATGTTACAGGTAATAGAACCGTTTAAATAATAGGATTATTATCTTCTAAGACGAAGGCATCGGTTGTCTCATCATTGCGAGGCCGTATGCTGCGTTTTTCTTATAACAGATTGCTGAAAGGCCGAAGCAGTATCAGTTGCACAACAATACTCTCCGCACAGGTTCGTGTCTCCACGAAACTGTTCTTATATTATTTCATAAATTACACCAACCCTTTCTCATCTCTAAACTAATTTGACATGAAGAACAGCAGAAAAAAATTCCTCCGCCAAATAACCACCGGCCTCTTAATAGCAGGCTTACCAAACATAGCTGCTTATTGCCTTTTCATAAAGTAAAAGTTCATGGTTCGGGAAATAGTGAACCCGAGACGGTGATAAAGCTCAATAGCCCGTTCATTGTCATCCCGTACATGCAAAAAAGGTTGTTGACCATCTTGCAGAATAAGTTGCAACTGGTGTTGCAATAGGGTGTTTGCATAACCTTTGCCTGTATGATCCGGGTGGGTACAAACGGCGCTGATTTCTGTCCAATTTTGAACATGCAGCCGCTGGCCTGCCATAGCTACCAGTTTTCCCTTCTCAAAAATTCCGAAATAGGATCCAAAGTTTATTGTTTTGAACCCAAATGGACCAGGCTTGGTCAGTTTAGCCAGTAATACCATTTCTTCCACATGTATTTCCGTTAATGGTATCACATTGGAGAATTCACCTTTGATTTCTTTTTCTGTTTCATAAACAAATTGCAGTCCCTTTATTTCATGGGTAAATAACCAACCTGCTGGTTGGCAAATGACAGAAGGAATAGCATGCAAAATTTTGCGGCCAGGTGGGAGTAGGTCATACAAGTCGGAGAATCCTTTATCATAATACTCTGCAAAGCCGGCAAATGGCGATACCTGCTCATCAAAGAACTTCACCTGCTCACTACCAAAACTGAGATGCCGGTCACCGGAGATCAACGCATGATAAACAGGGTTGTTCAATAAAAGACTCACTTGGCAAAAATATCTGTTTTAAATCTGCTTTATTATGCAGGTGCGAAATTGTTATTGGAGAGAAAAAGATTATTAAAACTTCTGAATTATCAAAACTTCATCTTCTGCTTATCGTTTCCTTCGTAATACGATTGCAGAATTTTTTTGATAGTCCCCGGCGAATCGTATTTCATGCCGTGCATTCCCATCCTGTATTATCAGCAAGCCTGTATTAGGGGGAATTGTCCCCAGGTTTTCTGCATACATCACCAGTATCAATGAATCACCAGGAAAAAAAGACAGATTAATGGTTTCCGTTAATGCTTTTGCAGTCAATCCTTTTTTTGAAATAATTATTTTATCATTCAGCATTACGCTTACGGTATCTCCATCAATTTGTCCATTGTCATATAAACTTATTAACAGGCTGTCTGAACTATAATCAATGCTCCTAAGTATTTCAGTGTTTCGTTTTGCAATATTGGCAGCAGGTCTATCAGTATTTATGCCCTCCATTGTTTTTACAGAGGGTTCCACCAATGGCGGTTTTACTTTGCCTTGCACTGAACCACTAGCATTTTCCTTTACAGCGGATGGAATAAATGACAGCGTATTCAACAACTTCATATTATCAAGCTTAGCGATTAATTTACTTGTTGATATACTTTTTTGCTTTTGCAGATGAATGGTTCCCTGATATAAATTTTTGGAGGAGGATCTAATGTCCAGTGATATTGTTCGAAAGGCTCCATCAAGGATCATGACGGAATCAGAAGTCTTTAGATAAAGATCACCATACAAAACTACCCGTTGGGGAGATGTTGTATAATTATTATAAACCAACTCATCATCTTC
>JBDSUW010000204.1:0-7719 GCA_039927535.1 Chitinophagaceae bacterium
AAAATCAACCTGTACTGTAAATCGACTCTTACTGAATAAAATCCTTTGAAATCTCCTTTCAGGGCTTCAAAATTCAGTCCCATAAATTTTCTTAGTTCATTGATGCTCCCGGTATTCATAAGCATCAAAACCGTCTTCTTAAATTTCAGGATTACTTCCTGATTATACTTCGGCTTTCCTGTCGTCTGCTTTCCCTCATATAATTTTTGCAGGTAAGCGTTGTTAAACTCTACTATCATCTACGAATTTTTACTTGATTAGACGATTTGTTTATTGTAGGACTTAAAAGAACTGCTATTTACCAAAATTAGGGAAATTAATTAATTTACCAAAATTTGGGAAGTTTTTTAACGGCTTTTATTTTGCCCAAAGTTTGCGAAATGCCTCTATCCATTTTTTGGGAGAAAGGCTGAAACGGTTCAATCCTGCTTCTGTTTTAAACCTCTCGAATTCGACAGGTTTAAAAACGGGGTTATAAATCTGCTCCCAAAGCCCAAGAAATTCAACCGTATTCCTGTTCCTCATCCAATTATAAATTATGGTTCATCTCCAAAGGATTTAACCATATCTGTTAATGAAATATAATCCTGTTCCCCTACTTCAATAATAGTTATTGGAGTTTCCTTTACAATTATCGTTTTAGATTTTGACATATCGTTGTTGTGCTAAGATTTTTCAAAGTACAAAAAAATAGTTGAGAGAAAATTCCACTCACTCTTAACACTCAATTAATAACTCAACATTTAAAATTCAACATAATCCCCTCATCGCCCTTACGCAAAACAAAAAACAGAAAATTCCTAGAGCCTCTTTTTCGCAAAGCAAAAGCCACAACACAGCACCACCTCAACTGCCGAAAAAGCAGCACACACATGGTCTTACACAAACAAGCAGCGGAGTCTTGCATTAACATGAAGCGATACGACGAAGGAGTATCTGCTTCATGGCACCTTACCAACCAATAGTAAAATAAAAATCTTTCGAAGTCCCTGTGCGTTGGCCGGACAAAAGGCGGAGCATTCTTTTGTCCTAGACCTTTTTGTTACTCCTGAGCGAAGTCGAAGGATCAGGGCAATGCCAAAAAGTAAAGAAAGAATACTATTGAATTTTAAAAGAAGAAGGAATCTCAAATACAACAACATATAGAACAATATAAATCTATGAGATGCCTCCTTCGTCGGCATGACAAAGACTGCTTTCCCACCTACGCAAATAGCTTCGGTGGGCAGGCCTTATCTTTGCCCCACAACTACTTGCACTATGGATTTAGCATTCAATAAGAACGAAGACATACTAAAACTAAGCCTGAGTGAGATGCGGCAGCGGCTGGAGAAGATATATGAAGGCGGTGGTAAAGGCGCCATTGAGAAACAACACCATCAAAATAAACTTACCCCAAGAGAAAGGATTGATTACTTAATAGATAAAGATTCTACCCGCCCAAATGATTCGTTCGGGCAGGCATTTATTGAGATCGGCGCATTTGCTGGTTTCGATATGTATGCCGAACAAGGCGGCTGCCCCGCCGGTGGCACCGTGGCGGGTGTGGGTTATGTAAGCGGACGGCAATGTATGATAGTTGCCAACGACCAAACGGTGAAAGCCGGTGCCTGGTTTCCCATTACAGGTAAAAAGAATTTACGGTTGCAGGAGATAGCGATGGAAAATCATCTGCCCGTTATTTATCTGGTAGACAGTGCCGGTGTTTTTCTGCCCATGCAGGATGAAATATTTCCCGACAAAGAACATTTTGGCCGCATCTTTCGCAACAATGCAGTAATGAGTGGCATGGGTATTACCCAGATAGCTGCCGTAATGGGGCCATGCGTAGCAGGCGGTGCTTACTTACCTATTATGAGTGATGAAACATTGATGGTGGAAGGAAATGGTTCTATTTATTTGGCCGGACCATATTTAGTAAAAGCCGCCATTGGTGAAGAGGTAGATAATGAAACCCTCGGCGGTGCAGCAACGCATACCGAGATCAGCGGTATTGCCGATTATAAATTCAAGACCGAGCAGGAATGTATGGATCATATAAAAAAAATGTTTTCCATGCTGGGCGACAAACCCAAAGCCGGTTTTGACAGAATAGTATCCGCTGCCCCGAAAAAAAATCCGGAAGAACTGTACGGAATCTTTCCGCATGATGGTAAGCCTTATGATATGCTCGAAATCATTGAAAGGATAGTAGACAAGGAACAAGGCACAAGGGACATGGGACAAGAAGAAGCTTCATCGTTTGAAGAGTTTAAAGCGGATTACGGAAAGACGATTATTTGCGGCTATGGACGTATTGATGGATGGGCGGTTGGTATTGTGGCCAATCAAAGATTGATAGTTAAGAAACCCTCCCGACCCGGTGGTTCAGTCGGGGAAATGCAACTCGGCGGTGTTATCTATAACGACAGCGCCGATAAAGCGGCAAGGTTTATACTAAACTGCAACCAGAAAAAAATACCGTTGGTGTTCTTACAGGATGTAACGGGTTTTATGGTAGGCAGCCGCAGCGAACACAGCGGCATTATTAAAGACGGCGCCAAGATGGTGAATGCCGTTGCCAACTCCGTAGTACCAAAAATTACAATAGTTGTCGGTAACAGTTATGGTGCCGGTAACTATGCCATGTGTGGCAAGGCGTACGATCCCCGTTTTATTTATGCATGGCCTACGGCCAAAATCGCTGTAATGGGTGGTGAGGCAGCTGCGAAAGTTTTGTTGCAAATAGAAGTGGCATCACTAAAAAAACAAGGTAAAGAAATTACTCCCGAAGCAGAGAAAGAATTGCTGGATAAAATCATCAACCGGTATGACAGACAGACTTCGCCGTACTATGCAGCGGCAAGGCTTTGGGTAGATGCTATTATTGATCCGGTGGATACGAGGAAGGTTATTAGCGAAGGGATAAAGGCGGCGAATAATAATCCAAACATTAATGAATTAAAGACAGGTGTTTTTCAAGTGTAGCCACTTAGTTGGCTGCCTGCGGCAGAGGGGTTGGCCACAGCCTGCCCCGCCAAAGTGGGGAAAACACACAAAAGGACACGAAAAAAAAATAATACAAAAAATGCTGCCTGCGGCTGAAGGGTTAGCCACGAATTACACTAATGACACGAATAGGAAAAATAAAATACAAAGTGGCTGCCTGAGGCAAAAGGTTAGCCACGAAATCACACTAAAAAACACGAAAAATATTAATGCTTATTCGAAATTTCATAAAGTTCTTTTGTATTTATTTCGTGGAATTTCGTGTGCTTTCGTGGCCAAATAAAAATTGCGTAGCAATCCATGGCAAAAATAAAATTGCGTAGCAATCATTATGAGTTCAGACATCACTATTTATACAGACGGTTCTGCAAGAGGTAATCCCGGCCCGGGTGGCTATGGGGTTGTACTCATGAGTGGCAATCACCGCAAAGAATTATCGCAAGGCTATCACCACACCACTAACAACCGCATGGAGTTAATGGCTGTTATCGCCGGAATAAAAGCATTGAAGAAAACAGGGATGCACATTACTATTTATTCCGACAGCCAGTATGTAGTGCGGGCAGTAGAAGAAGGCTGGCTGAATAACTGGATAAAGACAAACTTTAAAGGCGGTAAAAAAAATCCAGATTTGTGGAGAGAATATTTTGAAATTGCGAAGCGGCATGTCATTAAATTTAAATGGGTGAAGGGGCATTCGGATAATCCTTTTAATAATCGCTGCGATGAGCTAGCTACTGAAGCGGCGGATGGTAGTCATCATAAGTTGATGCATGATGAGGGGTATGAGGGAACAGCATCTTAACTAAGAATACTTTGCCTGCGGCAAAAATAGTTGGCCACGAAATCACACAAAAAAACACGAAAAAAAATAAATACAAAAAGGCTGCCTGCGGCAGATTGTTTGCGGGAAAATCAGACTAAAAATCACAAAAAATATTAATGCATATTCGAAACTTCATTTAGATTCCTTGTATTCATTTCGTGGAATTTCGTGTGATTTCGTGTGATTTCGTGGCAATAGAAATTGCGCAGCAATACGTGGCAAAAAAAAACCATCGCCGAAGGCAGATGTTTTAATATATTTTTAGTGGCTGTAATTATGCTATCGTAAGCTCCACCTTTTTTCTTGTCATATAATTATACGAAAATAATATCACTGGCAAGAAAACCATCGTAGCAATCAATGAATTTCTATAGAATGGCAAACCAGCTTCAAGGCAAGTTAACCAACCAGCAAAACTTTTTGCATAAACAACTTCTGTTGCAGCCATCCACACCATAGTGTTAGATATAACGAAGAAAACAGTTGGTGCTATGATTGCTCCTGCAAAAATGCCCGAAAGCTTTTTTCCTTTTAAGCCCCATCCGATTAGTACCGCTGCAAGCAACACTAAATAGTTTTTCCATTGTCCGCCATAGAATCCGGCATAAGGAAATAAATCCTGTGTATATAATAATTGTATCACTGCATCGCTGATGAATAAAGCGGCAAGCGGCAATAAGAACGACATGTCTTTCTGCTTCATGATAAACCCGGCGAATAAAGCGATTGCAATAACCGGTGAAAATCCAGACCAGGCCAGTTCGGGACCGAAAAAGAATTTGCAGGCTGTTGCCAGTGCAACTAATATGATTGTGAATACGATTAATTTACTGTTGATCTTCATGTTGTTTATTTGATGCTGTGTTAAGTGGCAAAAATAACTTAATTGAGGCAATTAGCCTTTCCTTTTATCAACGCTTGTGGATAGCTTGCTCTACGAAGTTCCTAACGTAGTAGAGTTTACTCTACGAAGTTTCTAACGAAGTTGAGATTGTTTTACGTTGTCATTAATGAAGTTGAGCTGCTGACGCCCTGAATACAACGGATTTAGCCGCGGCAGCCAGGTAAACAGTGGAACCGGGAAAAACAACGGCCGAAGGGGTTCCGGGTTGTAACCTAATAGTGGTATCGTCATCATCTGCTTCCACAATGCCTTCGGTCAATAAAACTATTTCTGTTGTGTTTGGATTAAAAGAAGCAACGTCTCCTTTTTCCATGTCAAAAACACTGAGGGTGAAATCAGGAACAGGAGTGTTAAATGTCCTCTCTCCTTCTTCGTTTAAATCTCCAGTAATTATTTGCGGAATGGTTGCTTCACATTTTACATGCTTCATCAGTTCTGCCACATCAATATGTTTGGTGGTTAGTCCGCCGCGGAGCACATTATCCGAATTGGCCATGATCTCTACATTCTGACCTTCCAGATATGCATGGGGCACACCCGCTGCCTGAAAAATGGCTTCCCCTTTTTTTAATCGAACAAGATTGAAAAAATAAATAGAAAAAATTCCACGGTCTATATTTTTTTGCTCGTTTGAAAAATGGATGGCTGCTCTTGCGGCCCAAAAGTCTACATTATTTTTTTCCAATTCATTGGCATTATATAATGGAACGATCCTGTCAATCAGCGGTTGCAATAGTTGATCTACTTCCTCTTGTGGCATTTCCATAATATGTTTATACAAACCGTCATATCCTGATGCCGTAAACACAGGTAACAAACTTTTAAATTCAATCACGTTGCTCAAAGTATCAATCAATTTGTCTGTAGGTTTGAAACCATGCAGTAACCAGAAATCACTTAAAGCCACCATCAGCTCCGGTTTGTGATTGGCATCTTTATAGGAACGTTCAGGTGCATCTAAAGGAATGCCTGTCCCTTCTTCTCTTGCAAATTCAATTGCAGCAGCTTCTTGGGAAGGATGCACTTGTATAGATAACATATCTTTTACATCCAACACTTTTAAAAGATAAGGAAGGCTATTTGCAATAGCATTTAGTTCAGTTGGAATACTTCCACCGGTATCTATAAGGGATTGCCCTAAAGAATGTGTACCCATCCAATATTCGGCATAAGGAATTTTCTTTTCATTTACTTTCTTCAATAAGGAAGGAATAAAAGAAATGCCACCCCAATCATAATGTTTTACGGTTCCAGTTAGTTTATAAATACCTGCCATAGAATAAGTATCTGCTGATTTTGTAATTTGCCGATAAAGATACTACATGGCATCACATAATGAACTGGGAAAAGAAGGGGAAGTACTTGCCGCCAAATGGCTAAGTGAGCATGGCTATACTATCTTGCATACCAACTGGCGGCATTCGCATTATGAAATTGACATTGTAGCAACAAAGGGAAAGTTTTTACATTTTGTAGAAGTGAAGGCAAGAAAGGCTTCGCCGTTTGGATTTCCTGAGGACAGTGTAACGAAGAAAAAGTTCAAACATTTACAGAAAGCGGCAGATGAGTATTTGTTTTTAAATCCGGGGAATGAGTGGATACAATATGATATAGTTTCGATTACGTTGACTGGTGAAGAGGCGGAGTATTTTTTGATTGAGGATGTGTTTTTGTGAAGGAGGTGAAAGGGGAGAAGAGAAAGGTGAGAGGGGTGAGCACCCCGTTAAATTGATTTTTCTTCCCGATTTTAAAATTTCTTATTTCGAATTTTCTGAATTTAAATTGCTAATCATTTTACTTAACATGGCAAAAACAGAATTGAGATAGCTTTCTAAAGCTTCGATTTGATTAATCTTCAGATATTCAATTATCAATGCAACTTCAATTTGTGTATCTATTTCCACCAATGAACTTCTTGATATTTCGTAAAATCGCTTCCGATCAGGCTTTGTAATTCGGGATGACCCTTCGGCAATATTGCTGCAAACAGAAACGGCAGCTCGTCTTAGCTGGTTTATTAATGCATATTGTTCTTCCTTTGGAAAAGTTTTAGTGAGTTTATAAATTTCTTTTACTAATTGCAATGAGATTTTATAAACATCAAGGTTTTTATGTGCTGAATTTAACATGACAAAAAATTTAGAGCATTAATGTGAAAGAAAATTCTTATCCTATTGCCTTTTCCCCTCTCTCCATTTCCCTCTTTCCTCTCACCATTCACCATTCACCTGACTCATCATCTTCTCTACCAACCTGAACGTCGCTGGACAGAGCTCCACATTCTGTTTATGTATATGATCGTATTCTTTAAATTTTTTGGATAGATGCGGGAAGCCGGCGCAATCAACAGGTCTTACTTCGTAGATACTGCATTTATTATCTTTCAGATTTAAGAATTGACAAGGTTCTGTTTTATTCAGCCAGTCACGGTTGCCTCCTTTTTCTTTACGCAACCATTTTTTCTGAAATGCTTCGACTGTCATATTAAGATGAGCTGATATTCTTTTCATATCTGTATTGGTAAACGTCGGTGTCATTGTTTTGCAACAATTGGCGCAGGTAAGACAATCTATTTCTTGCCAAACTTCTTTTTCCAACACTGCTATTTTTTTGTCCAAGCCACGGGGAGCTTCCCTTTCTAATTTGGTTAGAAAACGGCGCATACTATTTTTTCTGTTCTTTGCTTTTTGTCTGAACGAACGAAGATTAACAGGCTGCATGGTACTCATGTGCCGAAGATACTATTTGAAACAATTAGCGGAGCAGTAAATAATATTAGTCTCTCCAATTGTCAATGGTTATTTTTGTGCAACAACAAACCAATTATTATGAAGACTTTTATTACTGCTGCATTATCGTTTATCATAGCGATATCATTTGTAGCCTGTGGCTCAAAATCGGGTGATGGACCGGCAACTTTTTGCGATACAGCATGTTTAACCGACAGTATTAAATTTCAAGGGGAACATAAGTTGGAGCCGGCTGTATTTATTATTAGTAA
>JBDSUW010000205.1:0-5023 GCA_039927535.1 Chitinophagaceae bacterium
ATGATGGAGATGGGTGCCAATGCTTATCTGACAAAGACTACTGATCCCGAAGAAATTTACCAGGCTATCCTCACCTGCATGAATGAGGATTTTTATTTTAATGAACTGGTAAATAAAGCTGTGCTGCTAAAGCTGCAACATAAAAAAACGGTAAGGCAGTTTTATCCCAATCCAGTAAAATTCTCTGAAAAAGAAATCAATATATTGAAATTGATTGCGGATGATAAAACAACAGAAGAAATTTCGAAAGAAGTTTTTCTTAGTCCCCGCACCATAGAAACCATCCGGCAGAATATGAAACAGAAGGTGGGTTCTAAAACCATTGCCGGGCTGGTGATGTATGCAATGCGGAATAAGCTGCTGGAATAAAGCGGCTGATTGCAACATGTCTATTTTCTTTCTTAAAATTTGAAGATGTCAAATATCAACGATAGTTATTTCGATGGGCATTATAAAGAGCTATGGAGAACTATTATACCTGATGAATTGACGGTAAAAGAAGTTGACTTTATAATTCCTTACTTTAACCTGAAGCCTGGACAAAAGGTATTGGATCTGATGTGTGGTTACGGAAGGCATTCAATCGGGTTGGCAAAAAAAGGAATGGAGGTAACTGCTGTTGACAATCTTGAAGCATATATTAATGAAATAACCGAAATAATTGACAAAGAAAGTTTGTCAATTAAAGCAATAAAGACTGATGTTATAAATTATCAGCCAAAGGATAAATATGAACTTGCTATCTGCATGGGCAATAGTTTTAATTTTTTTAATGAAGCAGATGCTTTGAAATTGCTGACAACAATCGGCTCATGTTTACAACCGGGCGGACATTTATTGATCAATAGCTGGTCCATTGCTGAAATAGTCTATAAAAATTTTACCAGCAATAACTCAAGTCAGGTTGGCGATATTCAATTCCAGAACGAATTGAAATTTATGTTACATCCCGCCCGTATAGAAACGGAAAGCACAATGATTACTCCGGATGGCAAGTCTGAAACAAAGGCGGGCATTGATTATATCTATTCTCTCAATGAGATGGAGAAAATGATGAACCATTCAGGTCTTTCACTAAAAGAAGTTTACAGTATTCCCGGAAGAAAAAAATTTACATTGGGAGAACCAAGGGCTTATATAGTTGCCGAAAGAAATAAATAGCTACCCGACTCAATAGGATGTTTTGCTGATTTCAACTCCCCCTTTAGGCCCGCCCGGATGAATCGGTCGCCCGGGGCATAGGGACATAAAAGACCCCGGTGTTATGAGGACCGGGGTAACGTTACTGCTATGAAAAGAAAAAGATTTTTATTTGTTGTGCTTCATAGAGACAAAGTTTAATGGCTGCACGGTTTTCTTTTCAAGAGCCTGCCTGCCGGTAGGCAGGGTATTGGATTTTAAAAACGGTTTCGGTTTATTACTCCCCATTTATTCTTTGGAGAAAAAGTAGAAAGCTGATTGGCAGATGAAGTGCTCCCGATTAAGATCGGGTAGGTTTTCATGGGAATTGGTTAAATTCTTTCTGGACGGTTTGGACATTCAACAAGATGGAAAAACAGATCATTCATGTCAATCAACTTTCTGAAACAAAAGTATATCCACATTGATATGTTAACAAGAGGGTAACTGCCCTATTTATTATTTATGGTATTTACTGCTTGTGTCGTAAAATTCCAGATGAAGTGCGTAAAGTTTCGTTCTTCATTTTGCAATCCGGTATTTTCCGCAATTTTTTAATTGGGTACATTCACTATGGTATATGTTACAGGAATTTAACATCTTGCATCATAGAAATTTTACTGATTACATTTTTTTAATAACAATCCAATTATGAAAAACCCCGAAACTAACACTGTAGTTAAAGTTGCTATTGCAGACGATCATGCACTCTTCCGCACTGGTGTAAAAACTTCTCTCTCTGCCAGAAAGGATATACAAATGGTTGCTGAAGCTGAGAATGGTATGCAGTTATTGAATCTGCTTCGTCACATTCAGCCAGATGTAGTTTTACTTGATATACAGATGCCAATTATGGATGGGCTTACTACATTGCCAGAAATAAAAAAGCTATATCCCAATATAAAAGTTATTATGCTTTCTATGCATAATGATCATTCTGTAATTTCCAAAATGATGGAAATAGGTGCTAACTCTTATCTTACAAAAGAATCAGGATCAGATATGATATACGAAGCAGTTAGAGGTGTTTATGAAAACGATTTTTACTTCAATGAACTTACTAATAAGGCATTGCTGAGTGGATTACGTACAAAACGTTCAAATGAATCAAATATGCCGCAAGATGTGCACTTAACAGATAAGGAAATTACTATCTTAAAACTTATGTGTGATGAAAAAAGCACAAAGGAAATTGCAGACATCGTTGATCTTAGTCCGAGAACAGTGGAAGCAATCCGGGACAAATTAAAAACAAAAACAGGCACCAAATCTATGGCTGGACTTGTTATGTATGCGGTAAAAGCCGGCCTGGTAGAGCAAGTATAATTTTAAATGGCAAGTATATTGAACCATTCTGCAAATAGGCAGGGTGGTTTTTTTTATTTTACTTTGAGGAGATGAGCTATCTCAATCTTAATGGAAAAATTTTGGCGGAGGATAAACCTGTATTGATGGCTTCAAACAGAAGCTATCGTTATGGGGATGGCTTATTTGAAACAATGAGGATACAAAAGAACAGGATTGTATTCGCTAATTATCATTTTGAGAGGTTATATTCCAGTCTTACAACTTTGAAATATGATATCCCCTCGCTTTATACACCTGCAAAACTGGAAAAGGAAATCCTTCAGCTATGCCAGCGAAATCATTGCGAAAATTTGGCAAGAGTAAGATTGTCAGTTTTCAGAGGTAATGGCGGCATAAATGATGATGATAAAAATCTGCAATACCTGATTGAGTGCTGGCCGCTCAGCTCTTCCGTTAATCAACTTAATGAAAATGGATTAGTAATTGATATTTATCCTGATGCACAAAAAAGTACAGATAATTTCTCCAATATTAAGTCGGCTAATTTTCTTCCTTATTCTATGGCGGCTTTGTATGCAAAACAAAATAAGTTGAATGAATGTCTTGTTTTAAATACGGCAGGAAAAATCGCAGATGCAACGATTGCCAATCTCTTTTTAATAAAAGACGGTACAATTAAAACTCCATCTTTAGATCAAGGCTGTGTAAATGGTATAATGCGGAGATATTTATCAGAGAGTTTGTCTGCTGCTGGTTCTATTATTTTAGAAACTTCAATCAGCATCGAAGATGTAAAAACTGCAGATGAAGTTTTTCTAACGAATGCCACCAGTGGTATACGCTGGGTGAGTCAATTTGCAGATGTAAAGTATGGAAACGCAAAAACGATTGAGATTTATAACCGGTTCATTAAAACAATTAATTTATAAGATTGTTATAGATTGAGCATGAAAACTTCTATTACTATTTTCTGGTTCCGCCGTGATCTTCGCTTACATGATAATGCAGGATTATTTCATGCTTTAAAAAATGAACTCCCGGTTCTGCCAATATTTATTTTCGACAAAAATATTTTGGATGAGCTGGAAGATAAATCCGACCGACGGGCTGAATTTATACATGAGGCATTGCAAGATTTACAAAAACAATTATTGAAAAATGGTTCATCACTTGATGTTCGGTATGGTACTCCTTTGGAAGTTTTTAAAGAGCTTATAAATGAATATGCAGTTAGAAGAGTATTTACCAATCATGATTATGAACCTTATGCCAAAGAAAGGGATGTTGCGATTGAAAACTTGCTAAAAGAAAGCGGTATTAGTTTTCATACATTTAAGGACCAGGTAATATTTGAAAAAGATGAAGTGTTTAAAGATGATGGCAAGCCTTATACGATCTTTACTCCGTATTCGAGAAAGTGGAAAGCAACTTTGACTGATTTTTATTTGCAATCGTATAATAATAAAAAGTTTTTCAAGAATTTTTATAAACAGCTGGAAAGAGAAATTATTTCATTGAAGGAAATGGGTTTTAAACCATCCGATCAAACATTTCCTGACAAAGAATGGAAGGGACAGCTAATCAGGCATTATAAAGAACAAAGAGATATTCCTTCCTTGCACGGCACATCAAGACTAAGTGTTCATCTTCGCTTTGGAACAATAAGCATCCGGTCTTTAGCAGCAGAAGCAGGAGCATTGAATGAGACATTTTTAAATGAACTTATCTGGCGGGATTTTTATCAGATGATTCTCTGGCATTTCCCAAATGTTGTGAGCAATGCTTTTAAACCAGCTTATGATAATATTCAATGGCGGAATAATGAACAAGAATTTGAAGCATGGTGTAATGGGCAAACCGGATATCCCATTGTAGATGCCGGGATGCGGGAATTAAATGAAACAGGGTTTATGCATAACCGGGTAAGAATGATCGTTGCTTCCTTTCTTACAAAACATTTATTGATCGACTGGCGTTGGGGTGAGGCCTACTTTGCAAAAAAACTATTAGACTTTGACCTGGCTGCTAATAATGGCGGATGGCAATGGGCGGCTGGCAGTGGTTGCGATGCAGCACCTTACTTCAGAATTTTCAATCCTTATTTACAAACACAAAAATTCGATCCTGAATTAAAGTATGTAAAAAAATGGGTGCCAGAGTTTGAAGAATTTACCTATCCAAAACCAATTGTTGACCATACTTTGGCAAGAAAGCGATGCCTGGAGGTTTATGCAACAGCATTAAAAAAATAATTACTCAAATCTGGGGTTTACAAAATTATTGAACTTGGAACCGAACCGATAAGTAATTCCGAAGTTTGTAAAAAAACTATAGCCCGACGCAAGTTGCCGGCGTCTGGTAAGTACTTCCTGTGGTGTAGCTCCTTCCTTTGGAAGAAATAACTGATCCCTGGTTAATTCTGCTGCCGTATAAATTCTAAACGAAAGACCTCCAGTAATCCGGATATCCAATTCTGTATATGCCTGCAGGTTAAAAAACTTCCAGTTGTGCAAATAATTATAATACTCAGTTCCAA
>JBDSUW010000206.1:0-18215 GCA_039927535.1 Chitinophagaceae bacterium
TATAAAAGGACATGGCGGCACAGTAAAATTCCTAAGCCTACCATACGAAAGTCATGGCTATGCCGGAAGAGAAAACTTATTGCATTTATTAAACGAACAGTTTCAATGGTTGGAGAAATATGTAAAAAATTCTGATCCGAAAATGAAAAAGGATGATAAAAAAGGATTCTAATAAAAACCCGGTTGAAAGACCGGGTTTTTATTTTTAATACGTAGATTGATATTTATAAAATAAAGAATTTAATGCAATTCACACTTCGTCGATGGTCGTTGTCAGATATTGATGCTTTAGTCGAGTACGGAAACAATTTCAACATTGCAAAAAATCTGCGAAATGTTTTTCCGCATCCTTACACAAAGGAAGCTGGATTAAAATTTCTTGAAAAAATAAATCAGTTTGATCCGCCACAGGTTTTCACAATCGATATTAATGGAAAAGCAAGCGGTGGCATTGGTATCTTTCCAGAAGATGACATAATGTGTAAAAATGCAGAATTAGGCTATTGGTTAGCGGAACCATTCTGGGGCAATGGAATTATAACCAAGGCAATTAAAGAAATGGTGATTTATGGTTTTAAGACGTTTGATATCAACCGAATTTTTGCTATTCCTTTTGGTTCTAATATCGCTTCACAAAAAGCGTTGGAGAAAGCCGGATTTATTCTCGAAGCAAGACTTGAGAAGACCATTTTTAAAAACGAAGAATACCAGGATGAGTTGATTTATGCTGTAAGAAAATAGCCTTAAACAGCCTGATGGCTTTCAACCTCGCAGACCATAAACGAAAGGTTACCACTTTTTAGGATTAATGACAAAAGCTTACCTTTGCGCCACTCATTTTTCAAATTTATTTTCTAAATCATACCAACTTATATGGCAGATATTTTTGAACGCTTATTAAAGAATTATGGGCCACTTGGCCAATACCGTGAAAGAGCTCATGGCTATTTTGCATTTCCAAAATTGGAAGGAGAGATCGGCAGCCGTATGCTATTTCGTGGAAAAGAAATGATTGTCTGGAGCTTAAATAACTATTTGGGGCTTGCAAATCATCCCGAAGTAAGAAAAGCAGATGCTGATGGTGCAAAAGACTATGGTCTTGCTTATCCGATGGGTGCCCGCATGATGAGTGGTAATACGAACCTTCACGAACAATTGGAAGAAGAGTTAGCCTCATTTGTAATGAAGGAAGATGCTGCATTACTTAATTATGGATACCAGGGAATGGTAAGTATTATTGATGTGCTTTGCAGCCGTCATGATATAATTGTTTACGATGCTGAAAGCCATGCCTGTATTATTGACGGTCTACGTTTACATCCAGGCCATCGTTTTGTGTACAAACACAACGATATGGCTGATCTTGAAAAACAATTAAAAAGAGCAACTGCTTTAACTGAAAAACAAAAAGCAGGTGGTATATTGGTAATTACCGAAGGTGTGTTTGGTATGGCAGGCGATCAAGGAAATTTAACCGCAACTGTTGCTTTAAAAGAAAAGTATCCATTTCGTTTATTGGTAGATGATGCTCATGGTTTTGGTACACTTGGAAAAACAGGTGCCGGTGCCGGTGAGGAACAAGGTTGCCAGGATGCAATAGATCTTTACTTTTCTACATTCGCAAAATCAATGGCGAGTATAGGTGCATTTATTGCCGGTGATAAAAAAATTGTAGATTATATCCGCTACAATATCCGTTCACAAATATTTGCTAAGAGTTTGCCAATGCCTTTAGTTGTGGGCAACTTGAAAAGATTAGAGCTATTGCGTACCCACCCGGAGTTAAAAGAAAAACTTTGGAGCAATGCGACAAAATTGCAAAAGGGATTAAAAGATCGTGGATTTGACATTGGAAAAACTGATTCCGTGGTAACTCCTGTTTATATGAAAGGTGATATTCCCGAGGCCACAGCTATGGTAATGGACCTCAGAGAGAACTTTGGCATTTTTGCTTCCATCGTTGTATATCCTGTTATTCCAAAAGGACATATTATTTACCGGTTAATTCCTTCTGCTGTTCATACTGACGAGGATATTGAAATGACATTAAACGCCTTCTCTGAAACAAAGAAAAAACTTGAAGCAGGCGAATATCGGGTAGAAAAAATTCCTGATATGGCTGATATTGCCGGAAAAAGATTTAATTACATGACTGAAAAATTAAAGAATAAATAATCAACTATTAAGTGAAAAGGCCTTGTATTGTTTAGAGACGATACGAGGCTTTTTTATGTACGGCATTAGCAATATGACATATTATGCTACTTTTACGGGTATTGCTTCGTCACTGTAGCAAAACAATCATCAAAAAATAAAATGACTATGCGTAAGCTTTTTTTACTATTGTTTTTTCTGCCATTCGTTACATTGGCGCAAACAAAACAGATTACTCTTGAAGACATTTACAAAAAAGGAACTTTCAGAGGTGAATTTGTGAAAGCTGATTTCGGATCTGCAAAAACAGAAACTGAAATAAAAACTGCTGACCTGAAAGACAAGAATGGCAAATCGATCGGTGAGCCAGAAGATATTATTCGTACTGATGCAAATCCAAATACTGTATTGATCAGAAAAGATATAGAAAAAATTTATCGCAGATCCTCAAAAGCAATTGTTTATTTATTTGATCTTGCTTCTAAAAAATTAATTAAACTGGAAGACGACAAAGTAATTCATCCTACTTTTTCTCCGGACGGAACAAAAATTGCCTACGTAAAAAACAATAATCTTGTTCTTTACGACATCGCCAGTAAAACATCTAAGGCAATCACTACTGATGGAGAATGGAACAAGATCATTAATGGTAATTGCGATTGGGTATATGAAGAAGAATTTGAATTTTCACAAGCCTATGATTGGAGTTCAAAAGGAAATCATATTGCTTACTACAAATTTGATGAGCGTAAAGTAAAAGAATACCAGTTTACTCAATTCGATGATACATACAACAAACAGTACACTTATAAATATCCAAAAGCAGGCGAAGAAAATTCCAAAGTGGAAATACATATTTATAATATTGCTACCGGAAAAGATGTAAAAGCACAGTATGAGCAAGGCGATATCTATATCCCCCGCATCAAATGGACAAAAGATGATAACATATTAGTGGTCTACTGGATGAACCGTCATCAGGACGATTTAAAATTATTGGCAACCAATGCTCAAACAGGTGCAGCTAGTTTGTTATATGAAGAGAAGAACAAATATTTTGTTGAGATCAATGATGACTGGTGGTTCTTAAAAGATGGAAAGAATTTTCTCTTCACCAGTGAAAAAGATGGCTATCGTCATTTATACCTGAACAGCCTTGACGGAAAATCTTCCACTCAAGTAACAAAAGGAAATTTTGAAATAACAAACATTGAGGCTGTAGATGAAACCAACAAACGTATCTTTTATACCATGGCTTTTCCTACGCCGATGGACAGAAACTTGTTCGTTACAGACTTTACTGGCAAAAAAGCTACACAATTAACACAGGGAAATGGAACACATAGAGTTCAGCTAAATGATGATTATACCAAATTCTATGATTTCTATTCAAACCTGAATACACCACAAATTGTTACTGTGCATGATATTGTAGTTGACAAAAAGAAAAACATCAGCTCCATTTTGGTGAAAACAGTTAACGAAAGTGCCAAGCTAAAAGAAAAACTTACTGAATATGGATATGGTAATGCTGAGTTCATTAGAGTACCCAACAGCAAAGGAGATACACTAAACGGTTGGATGCTTAAACCTGCCAATTTTGATGCGACAAAAAAATATCCTGTTCTTTTCTGCAACTACGGAGGACCTGGTTCGCAACAAGTAGCCAACCGTTTTGGAGCAGTAAGCACCTGGCACCAGCTATTAGCACAAAAAGGATTTATTGTAGTGAGTGTAGATAATACAGGTACAGGTTATCGTGGTGAAGAGTTTAAAAAGAAAACTTATCTGCAACTTGGAAAGTTTGAAATAGAAGACCAGATAGATGCGGCAAAATATCTTGGCACTATGCCATTTGTTGATAAAGACAATATCGGTCATTGGGGATGGAGTTATGGAGGTTTTATGAGTTCATTAGCCATCACAAAAGGAAACGATGTGTTCAGCACAGCTGTTGCTGTAGCACCGGTTACTAACTGGCGTTACTACGACAATATCTACACAGAAAGATATATGCGTACGCCGCAGGAAAATCCTAAAGGTTATGATGATAACTCACCAATTAATTTTACAGATAAGATAAAAGGAAAATACCTCATCGTTCATGGCACTGCTGATGATAATGTACATTTTCAAAATTCAACGCAAATGATAACGGCATTGGTAAAAAGCAATATTGAATTTGAAAGTGCATACTATCCGAATAAAAATCATGGTATCTCCGGAGGAATAGATAATACAACTTTCCATTTGTGGAGCAAAATGACCAATTGGATTCTTGAAAATATGGGAAACAAAAACACACAATTACCCAATAAGCCTGCTAAACAACCTAAAGGTTTCTAATAGGATTAGGCAATGAAAAAATTAAAATCCCTTCGCAAATACGAAGGGATTTTTGTATTTACCATGTATTTTATTACTACAGAGGTATGGGCAAAAAAGAACCCCCGAAGTAAATCGGGGGGCCCTAATCAAAAACCATTAACCATTAAACCTTATCCTATGAAAATTCATTGCTAATATCGTTAATAATTCCATAACACAAACAATTTGTTGAGCATTTTTTTACCCAATTAATCCAAAACATGTTCATTTCCATATTTATTGATTACACTCAACAGAATGACATTTATTATAATAGAATTTTATATAACTTTTGTAGTAGTAACGCTACAAATGGTAATTTTAAAAACTATAATCAAATTGTGTTACTAACTTCAACTTTTCAGTACTTTAAGGGTTATTAAGTAAATATGAAAAAAATAGTTGTAGCAATTACAGGTGCCAGCGGTTCCATTTATGCTAAAAATCTATTGGAAAAGCTTTTGATCCTAAAAGATCAATGGAATGAATTATCAGTGGTAATGACCGAAAATGCCAAACAAGTATGGACAACAGAACTGGAAAATGAAGCCTATAAGGATTATCCGGTTAAATATTACGGAACAACAGATTTTATAGCTCCTTTTGCATCAGGTTCTGGCAAATACGATACGATGATAATAATACCCTGCTCCATGGGAACTCTTGGCAGGATTGCATCAGGCATATCAAATGATTTAATCTCCAGATCTGCAGATGTGATTTTGAAGGAAAGAAGAAGGCTGATTTGTGTTGTAAGAGATACGCCATACAACTTGGTTCATATCCGAAACATGGAAACAGTTACACTTGCCGGTGGTATTATTTGCCCGGCCACACCATCTTTTTATAGTCGGCCTAAAACAATAGATGAAGTGGCTAATACAGTCGTAGATAGAGTACTTGATCTAGCAGGAATTGATATTAAAACTTTTCGTTGGGGAAATTAGAAGGCCTCCCTTTCAGAAAGCCTTCTCCATCTACATCTTTAACATCGAATTGTACTTAATCCGTAAATTTTCCACCTGCATTGATCCAATCAACAATTTTTTGTCTTTCAGAAGCAGGCATTAATCCAGTAGGCGGCATTGAAGATGGAGTACCATTAACAGCCCTGGCCTGTATACGGTCTTTAAACGTTACGATATTGCAATCAACAGTCCAGTTCATACCCCCTTCTGTTGTCGTATTATTATGACAGTTTACGCAATTATTCTGAAGCACTGTTCTTACTGCATTAAATAAGGAACCTGAAGGAAGATTAAGAATTTGTACATTAGCTGTAGTCCCAATACAGCTATTAGCATCCTTTGCAGATATGCTATAAATGCCTATTGGCAAATTAGAAAATATGTTGGAAGACTGAAAAGTTCCACTATTCAGTTGAAAAGTAAAAGGCCCTGTTCCACCACCTGGAGTAACTGTAATTATACCATTTGATGTCCTACAGGGATCTGTGCCGGTTACAGATGGACTAGCAGTTATTGTAACCCCACTGCATGGATTAGGATTAGTAAGTGTAAATACTGCCGAACCTGTACATGCATTCACATTTTTTGCAATTATTGTGTAAGAGCCAGCTGGCAGGTTATTGAAAGTTCCTGAAGATTGAAAAACACCTCCATTTATATTATACGTAAATCCTGTGCTTCCTGATGCAGTTGCAACAATACTTCCATTGTTTCCACCGGCTATTGTGGGGTTAGTTATAGTTCCATTTATCGTTATTGTTATTCCACTACAAGGATTAGGAGCCGCCAATGTAAAACTAGCTGTGCCAGTGCAGCCATTCACATCTTTTGCTACAATTACAAAATTTCCATCTGCAAGATTTGAAAATGCTCCTGAACTTTGAAAAATACCGCCATTTATATTAAAAGTAAATCCAGTACTACCTGAAGCAGTAACTGTAATGGTTCCATTTGTTGCTCCCGGTGCAGTTGGATTTACTACTGTTCCGTTAACCGTGATAGTTACACCTGCACACGGATTCGGAGCTGTTAAAGTAAAAGTTGATGAACCAGTACATCCATTACTATTTTTGGCCGCTACAGTATAGGCTCCCGCAGCCAAGCCAGAAAATGTTCCAGACGATTGAAAGGCGGCACCATTTATACTAAATGTAAACCCTGAACCTCCTGTAGCAGTAGCAGTAATGCTACCATTTGTTGCTCCTGGTGCGGATGGATTTGAAGTGGTTGCACTTACAGCAACAGTTACGCCACTACAAGGATTGGGAGGAGTTGGAGTTCCGGATTTACCACAAGAACCACCGATTAAAAAAATGAAGCCAAAGAAAAGTAAACTATAAAATGAACACCTGTAAAGTTTCATAAGCCGTTTTCTACTTAATCGTTCCTTACATTTTAAAGGTTGCTTTACTTAAAAAAATTGGTTTATTTTTTATTTCGGGAATTAAATGGTTTTACAGAAAGAGAAAACATAACACCAGCACTATTCAAATTCACTTTACCATAACCCACACCTTTCAATGAGGTTTTCAAATAGGGTTCTGCTGACAATGAAACAGTTTTACTCAATTGTCTTTGATACCCTCCAGATAAAGTAAGTATTGAAAAATAATGTTTATTCTTATTGTTTACAGACCAGTTGCCTTTATAAATCGGACCATTAGCTGAATACTTAAAGTCAAATGAATATTTTTCACTTTTCATTATTAAAGATGATACTGCTGCGCCGGCAAACCAATTCCCTTTTTTATTATTTTTGAAATTGTAGCTAACAGATAATGGGATTTCATAGACCAAGCAATCGGCAGCAATATTCTCCAGAATAGGATAATACTGAAAAAAGCCTGAAGGGGGATGATAATCTTCTGGTGAAGATGTATACACCTTTCTTCCAGAATAAAAACCTGTACGTAAACTAAGTCCGTTTTTCATTGTATAGCCAATACCAGCACCTCCAGCTATTTTAACAGAGCCAGCCTTTCCTGAACCTACAACACTTATATCTGGTCCTGCTGACAATGATAAAAAAAAGAAGTTATTTTTTTTGCTCTTTGTTTTTCCTTTTTTTTCTGTTACAGATTCTTCTGCTTTATTCAAAATGGGTTCTAAGTCAGTTTTTGTAGTTGAAAAAGCTAGGCTTACACTATCGTCACTTTTTTCTAACCTTTTGTTGAGAGTTTCACCTTGTTTTATACCTGGTTCTTTTTTTTCTTCTGATATATATTTGTCTTTAGCAAAGATATTAGTCTGTTTATTTTGATCGCTAACCTTTTCTTCTGCTTTATTCCTATTGGCTTCAGTTTGATTTTCAACTACACTGTTATTAAACACAACCTTATTAGTATTCAACAAATTTTCAGACTGCCGGTCTTTTTTATTTTCTGAATAAAAAGATATTTTATCCGCAGGCAATATCACATCAAACGAAGTCTGGGAGGGGGAGCTATTATCTTTCACCATTTCACTATTAGTCACTACTGAATTATTTTCTATACTGTCTTTGCTTTTTGTAGCTTTTATATTAGCAGAAACAGATTGAGATATACTTTCCTTATTTTCTTTATTGTTGTCAAATAAATACCAGAGGCCTGCTCCTCCAAGTAAACCAAAGAATAATAAAATGAAGATAAACCTCCGTCTCCTCTTTTTTTCTTGTGGAAGATGTTTGTCAAGCAGTTTTTCCATATTGTGCCAGGCCTTCTCATCATACGCCGGATGATGATTTTCTGCTGCTTCAATAATTTTTTTATCTAATTTATCATATCGCATTTTTTGCTATTTGAACTTGATTTTGTTTAAAAAGTATTTTTTGTAACTGTATCCTGGCTTTTGAAAGATTAGACTTTGAAGTGCCGACAGATATTCCAAGTTTGGTAGCCACTTCTTCATGGCTGAATCCTTCGATTATAAAAAGGTTAAAAACAGTTCTATATCCAGGCGACAGATACTGAATCGCTTTAATAATCTCATCATGCGACAATTTGCTTATCGCATCTTCTGAAATAATTGGTAGTTGATAAACTATATTATCAAGTTTTGTTAAAAGGCTATGCTTTTGCTCTTTCCGGTAATAGTCTATTGCTGTATAAACCATAATCTTTCTTAGCCATCCTTTAAAAGAACTTACAACATCGGCATATGCTGGCTTGTATTTATGTACTTCTTTAAAAACCTTCAAGAACCCGTCATTTAATATTTCGAGTGCATTTTCCTGGTTGTTGGTGTAGCGGTCGCAAATTGCCATGGCATAGCCATAGAAAGAAGTGTAGATGACCTTCTGACTTTCTCTGTTATTGGTTTGGCAGGCTTTTAAATGATATGTCAACTCTTCTGGTGTCAGCAAAAAAAATTGTACTAAGAATCTTTTATATCGCTAAATACTTTAATAAAGTTGCCTCACTAAAAATGAAATAGTAAGAATTATCTCCACAAAGTAAACTGCCTTGATATTGTAAAGCCCCATCTGAATTGGCCTTTTCCCCAACTTGAAATAGTTCTTGGTATAAACCGGTTTTCCAAAATTTCTGTAGCATTTGTAAAATTCAACCTGAATGTATGGCCTGAAGTAAGTATTTCAAATCCAATGCCCAACGGGTCGTAAAAATTAATATTATCATTTACCGAAAATGAATCCTTGCTAGCCTGACTCCTGAACGGGTGAAAGTAATCTACCATCAAATTTAATCTATTCGTAATAAGCGGTAATCTGATGGCTCCGCCAAGAGCAAATATGTTCTTCTGATCGTAAGAAATTGCATAACCTCGTGTAAGAAAAGTTGGATTTAATTGCAGGCTAACTTTTCCCAGTTTACGGGCAATGATAAGCTGCAAAACACTTGTTATTCGGTCTGAAAATCCACCATAACTGTTATCCTGATCAGGAAAAGGATTTGCAGTATTGGTAGCAATTGTTGAATTGGCAAATAAAGCGATTGCAAGTGGGTGGGAAGGGTCATTTTCAATTTGTTCCATGAACCGATACTTCAAACCAAGTTCAAATAACCGTTGCTGAGGCCCGGCTCCTTTTGCACGGGCAATAATTGCATCAAAATTTTTACCCAATCCTATTTGAAATCCAATTCGAACATCTGTAGAATTATCAAGACCAAAAAAGTTTTTAATCCCTCCTGCACTTCCGGCTATATCTCCAAAATTGTGCGATACCTTAAAAGCCATTTTCCCTTTACCAACCGTTTGCGGTGTATTTGCGTTAATGGCTTTTTCAGAACTAAAAATCTGCACCGGCTTTTTTTCATTTGCCTGTTGTGGCTCGTCCTGTGCTGATGAGTTTATACAAAAGAGAAATAAACAGAAAAGGCCGGTGATTTTTATTTTTCCCATATTCTAAAATTAAATAGAAAGCCACTAACTAATCGTAAGCAGAAGATAAATGGTTGCTTTAAATCTGAGATTTTCAATACCTGGTCAACAAAAAAGATATCTATTGGAGGCAACCTGGAACTATTTGAGAAGTTTATAGAATCGTTCCAACTCTCCTGTTTCGACAACAGATAGCACTTCGTTGTTATCATATTTTGCCTTTAGAAACAAAACTCTTTTATGCTCAGGATATTTCTTTAAAATGGCATTAATCATTTCGCCGGATTTTTCATCTTTATTATACAGCGGAGTATTGGCAGGCAATTCAGATTTCTGTTTACTATGCTTTCTTAAAATAATAGCTTCGAGAGTCGCCAGCTTATTGGGAGGAATTGTTTTTACTTTAAGTGCCTTATTATATAAGCCTTCCAGTTGTTTTTTACTCAATCCTCCCCTTTCAATATATTGATGATGTATACTCTTTGCAAAAAAGGATAGTGGCTGCGCTTCTACTACTGCTTTTAATATGTCAAGTACTATATCTACATCGGGATTTAATCTGACCATATTCAATAATAAGAACAATAGCAGAAAATACAAAATGAATATTTCACAAAGGATAATTTACTTTTTTTTAAAAAAGGTAGTCTATTAAGAACTTACTGGAAATAGATAAACAGTTAAATATGTAACAACGATTACTTTTCTACTTTTACATACCTGAATAATTCTGAACATAGGCCATATAATCATTTATACTTGACTGAGAAGAAAAAACCTCATTCACTTTTGTATAATTCTGTGTATCACTCATATTATTATAAGCAGATTTTGCTAACTGCAGACGGTTATTTTCATCCGAAACAAGTTGAATTAATTGTGAAATCTGAGCTGCCGTAAAATACTTTGTATCATCAGCAAATAAATCTGTTAATGATGACATTTTTGCACCAAAACCAAAACTAAATTGAATGTTTCTGTATATATTGGAATATTCTGCATCTGTCATCGCAACTTTTTCATTATTTCTAAATAACCCTTCAGTATAGCTCTTTACATAAAGAGATAATTCATTCTTATTTGACTCATTACTTAAGAGTGAATATAACTGGCTGAAATTTGATTGGTCGGTAATATTATCATATGATTCTCTGGCGATTTGAAAGAGGTCCGCCTCTCCATTAAAAAGTTGCATTAAACGTTTTACCTGGTCTACCGCAAAATAATTATTTGGATTGTAAAAAGTGTTTAAAACATATGATAACCGTGTATCTGCTGAATTTTGATTTTGAGCTGCTGAGAATATTGAATTATAAGCAGTAGAGCTCATTTGCGTTTTATTTAAACCACTATTATAATTTTTTATATAAGACGATAAATCTGTTTTTGCATATTGCCCATTTAAAAGCTCGAAGATCTGATAAAAATTAACCGGATCAATTACAGACCGGTATGCATTTTTTGCTAATTGCATCCTTTCATTCTCCGTTTCTGTTAATTGAATCAGCTTTTTTAATTGTTCCGATCTGAAATATTTTTTTGTATCGGAAAATATATTAGAGAGGTAAGTAAGCCTTGTATAGCCACTATTTTGAGATTGAGCAGACTTGTAAATTGTATTAAATTCAGCATCAGATAATGGATAATTTACACTTATATTTTCTAAAGGAGATTGATTATTATTTACAAAAATTTGTAATTCATCCCGAAGAGCTTTGGAATAAAGCAGGTTACTAACCGTTGAAAAATTTTGAGGATCGGTTATCATCGGATAAGCAGCTTTAGCTAAATCCAATCTGGTGTTCTGAGCACTTACCAACTGCACTAATTCCTTTACTTGAGCGGTTGTAAAATAATTCCCCTGTGTAGTAAATATATTTTTTATAGCAGCTGGCTTTTGAGAGTATCGTAAATAGCGTACATCCCTTAGCATAGTGCTAAACACCGCATTCGAGACAGGGACTTTTGGCGCATTATTATCAATAACATTCAGTGACTCTTCAGTTGAAATACTTCCATCGTTATGTACTATTATATTTTGATTATAATTTGTCCGTACATAATAATTAATCATTCCATTAAATAATTTATTCCCATAACTATTTGTAATAAATTCAAGTGTATGTTTTCCTGCAGCCATATTATTTAAAATAACTGACTCGTTCTCCTTTACATTTACACTAAACTTACTATCACTTTTAATCTGGCGTATTTCATTACTTTCAACGGTAACCGTTACTGCTTGCTGTGCCATTACAAAAAGGCCAACTTTTAAACAAATAATTAGTACTAAAAATTTTTTTATCATAGCTTTATTTTTTTATAACACACTATATATCATTCAAACATTATACCAAGTAAACATAATAGTTAAAATAGTAGTGAAAACAGTCATCTTAAAATTATATCTTAAATAATTGCGGCAAAAATTACTCATAATGCTTATGTAATAACGAAAAAGCTTCCATTCCGGACAAGTAGTCTGTAAGAACAAGGAAAATTATTGTTTAACTTATTGACTTAGGCTACCGAAAAAAAACGGGATTGAATTGACTTTCCCTCTAATTAACTTTTTAAACACTTGTAAAACAGCCTCTTATTGATTAAGTAGTGTTCTATTTTATTATGCTGCGAATTCCAATCACCTTGCATCCCCACAGCTTTAAACCTCTCAATTTACTGGGGAATCAATCTTTGCATTATCGCTAGGATTTAGCAATACTGTCAACTATAACAATTGTAGGGGTGAATCAATTAATGTCAATTCTATCGACATAATACAGTTTATCATTTGTATTCTTTATTAGCAAGTTTAATTCCAACATTACCAGCTTCTTCTTATTAAATTCATTTTCAAGTTTACAAATGGCACAGTTCATCAAGACACAAGAGCCCTTCATCAAACCTTTTTGTATGCAGGCAAATGATATCCTTCTTTTGTATTGACATTCTTCTTTTATTGAAAACATAAAAATTATACGCCATGAAATCAATTATCATTAAATCAATGACAGTACTATTTATTTGTACAAGTCTTTTTGGCTTTACTTCCAAACCTGGTGGAGAAGGATTTGAAATTTTACTGAACAATGAGGTGGTTCTTCAGCAATTTGGGAATAGCATGAATACAGTAAAAAGCTTGCGATTGAATCAAAGTTCTCAAAACGAGAAATTAAGTATTAAATATTTTCATTGTGGCAAAATTGGCAAAAACAGAACTATCACACTCAAAAATAGTCAGGACAAAGTTTTAAAAACATTCAGTTATAAAGATGTTTCCACAGCTTCATCTGCAATGATGTTGAATGTAAAAGACATTCTTGCTATCAAAAAAGAGAACGGAAACTCAATCAAACTTTATTACGCAGCAAGTGAGTTGGCAAATGAAAGGATGTTGGCTATATTAATTATTCCAGATATTGCAAAATAAGAATCGCCCGAGAAGTCAAATCCTAAGCTATTGTAGAGGGTTTGGCTTCTTATGGAGAATAAATATATGTTATTTAGCGAACCCAGCTCTGATAACATTCAAAGCTCCACCAGCTTTAAACCACTCAATCTGCTGTTTATTATAAGTATGGTTTACAGGAACTAAGTCTTTGCTACCATCGTTATGATTTAATATAACAGTTAGTTGTACACCGGGTGCAAATGAAGTTAATCCATCAATATCAATGCTATCGTCTTCCTGCACTTTATCATAATCTTCTTTATTAGCAAATGTCAACCCCAACATGCCTTGTTTTTTCAGATTTGTTTCATGTATTCTGGCAAAACTGCGGACAAGAATTGCTCGTACACCTAAATGTCTGGGCTCCATAGCAGCATGTTCTCTTGAAGAACCTTCACCATAATTTTCATCACCCACTACCACACTACCAATATTGGCTGTTTTGTAAGCTCTTGCCGTTGCTGGTACAGGGCCATATTCACCAGTTAACTGATTTTCTACCATATCAGTTTTTTCATTATAAAAATTTATAGCGCCGATAAGCATATTATTACTGATATTATCCAGGTGTCCTCGGAATTTTAACCAAGGTCCTGCCATTGAAATATGGTCAGTCGTACATTTTCCTTTTGCTTTGATCAGCAGTTTCAATCCTTTCAAATCTATTCCTTCCCATGCTTTGAAAGGCTCCAACAATTGTAATCTTTTTGAATCCGGATTAACCACTACTTGTATTCCACTTCCGTCAGCAGCTGGTGCCTGATAACCGGCATCTTTCACATCAAATCCTTTTGGAGGCAATTCAAATCCAGTTGGCTCTTTCAGCAATACATCTTCGCCTTTTTCATTCTTTAATGTATCCATCAAAGGATTAAAAGAGATTGTTCCAGCCATTGCCATTGCAGTTACAATCTCTGGACTTGCTACAAATGCATGGGTACTTGCATTACCATCATTACGCTTGGCAAAGTTTCTATTGAACGAAGTGATGATTGTATTCTTTCTGTTTGGGTCATCAATATGTCTTGCCCACTGTCCGATACAGGGACCGCATGCATTGGCCAATACAACACCGCCAGCATCTTCAAAGTCTTTAATGAAACCATCTCTTTCAATAGTATATCTTACTAATTCACTTCCCGGAGTAATGGTGAATTCGGATTTTGTTTTTATTCCCTGGCTCATCGCATCTTTTACAATAGAAGCACTACGGCTTATATCTTCATAAGAAGAATTGGTGCAAGAACCAATCAATGCTACTTCCAATTTTGCAGGCCAGCCATTCTTTTCAACTGCTTCAGCCATTTTTGAAATCGGTGTTGCCAGATCTGGTGTAAACGGACCATTCACATATGGCTCTAATGTACTTAAGTCTAGTTCTAATAACTGATCATAATATTCCGCAGGGTTTGCATAAACTTCAGCATCCGGACGAAGATGTTCTTTTATTCCATCTGCCAGGGCTGCCACTTCTTCACGACCCGTTGCTTTTAAATACTCACTCATTTTTTCATCATACGCAAACAAAGAACAGGTAGCTCCTATTTCAGCACCCATATTACAAACTGTTCCTTTACCGGTTGCACTCATACTGTCTGCACCATCACCAAAATATTCTACAATGGCACCGGTTCCTCCTTTTACAGTCAACTGACCTGCCACCCAAAGAATCACATCTTTACAAGAAGTCCAGCCGCTCAGCTTACCGGTCAGCTTTACACCAATCACTTTTGGCATTTTCAATTCCCATGGCAAACCCGCCATCACATCCACAGCATCTGCGCCGCCAACTCCAATTGCTACCATGCCTAAACCGCCAGCATTTGGAGTATGAGAATCTGTACCAATCATCATTCCACCGGGGAATGCATAATTTTCTAACACTACCTGGTGAATAATTCCAGCTCCCGGCTTCCAGAAACCGATTCCGTATTTATCGGATATAGAGGAAAGGAAATCGTATACTTCCCTGTTCGTTTCAATGGCTAATTCCAAATCCTTCTTGGCACCAATCTTTGCCTGAATCAAATGATCGCAATGTACCGTAGAAGGAACAGCCACTTTTGAACGACCAGCCGTACTGAACTGCAATAAAGCCATTTGGGCTGTTGCATCCTGCATAGCTACTCTGTCTGGTGCAAAATCCACATAATCGTTGCCTCTGCCATGTTCTGTTGCGGGTAATGAGCCGTACAGATGGCTATATAATATTTTTTCTGTCATTGTCAATGCCCTGCCAGTCAAATTTCTGGCTGCATCAATTTTAGCCGGCATTTCAGCATATACATTCTTTATAAGGTCTAAATCGAATACCATTAGGAGAAACTTTATAAGTGAGTAAATCTGCGGCGAATTTACGAAAAAACAGGGTGTTAATAAAGCTTTATTGCTTGTTTTCCGGCAAAATTCTACTTTAGCGGTATGAACAAATTAAAAAGCTTTGTAGAATGGAATGCCTTTGGGGTTTGTTCGGCCATTGGCAACAGGATGGGAATTGCCACCAGCAGCATCCGCCGTTATTTTATGTATGCCTCCATTCTTACAATTGGCTCGCCTATTATCATTTACATGATACTTGCTTTCTGGCGGAATATGAGAAAGTATATTTGGGCAGCGAAAAGAAATCCTTGGTATTATCTGTGAGAGAATTAAATTATTGGCGATAATAAAAAAGGACTGAATTAATTTCCAGCCCTTTCGTATTCATAACAGATTTTTTCTTTTACTTATTTTTTGATGTAATTAAGATTACACCATCTTTTCCTTTCTCAGCATATAAGTCTGTAGCATTTTTTCCTTTTAATACATTAATTGATTCAATTGAATGAGGGCTTAAATTGTCCATTTCAGTTTTTGTAACAATTTTTCCGTCCAGAACAATCAATGGATTGCTTTCTTTTGATCCCTTTGTTTTAGTCTTGATTATTAAAACACCATCTTTTCCTTTATCACCATATAATGCAGTTGCAGATTTGTCCTTCAAGACATCGATTGATTGAATTGATTCTTTATCCAATTTTGCCATCACTTCCTGAGAAACAATTTCTCCATCAATAATTATTAATGGGGATTTACCGCTGTTATTCTTAATTTGAATAGATGAAGTATTTGGTGCATTTCTATCATTACTATTATTATTCTGATATCGAGTTGCACTGATTCTGTCATTGTTATTTTTTAGTGAAGTAACTACTTCATCTAGTCCATTCGATGGTGGTACTGGTGGTGCCGGAGGTGCCTGTGGGGAAGATGCTGTAGCTTTTACAGGTAATGGAGGTGGAGGTGGTGCTTTCAACGCTCCATACTTTTTTTCAAATTCATTTTTCTGAGAAGAAGAATTCATATCATAAGTTTCCTTTTTACCATTTTTCAACCATACAGTGGCAACATCGTTATTAATATTTATTCGTTGCACATTTTCTGGCAAATTATCTGGTGCTGGTGGAGCAGGAGGCGCAGGAGGTGCTGGAGGCATTGGAGGAGGAGGTGGTGGTAATTCCCCATATAAATTTTCATAATAATCTCTACGACTGTTCCATTCATCAATTGTTAATCTATCTACTTCCTTTTTATCCTTGTTTTTGATAATGACTAACGGGTTGTCTTTTTCCTTATTCTTTCTTACTTCAATGATATACCCTTTGTCGCTTAGCCTACTTACTAATGGAATGGTATCTGCAGCTATTGAAGGCACATCAAGGGAAGGATTGCTATTAAGTTTTAAAGTATCTCCTATCTCCTTTCTAAAAGAGACCAGGATTATGGCGAATAAGGGCAACACAAAAAGAAACCGCAGCAGGTTTAGTTTTGTTGATTTAAGTTTGTTCATCATGGCTATACGTTTTTTGAGTGATGAGAAATTAAATTTTTGGGCTATACTAAAATGATTGTTTCCGATTACTTTTAAAAGTAGATACTGGTATTGCTTTCTGTCAATTCCATTATCCAGTACTTTATTATCTGCAATAAATTCAAGGTTTTGACGGATCGCTTTGCGAATCAACCATGCAAACGGATTAAACCAATTTAATAGGCAAAGGATTTCACTCCAGATAATATCAATGCTATGCTTTTGTTTTACATGCACAATTTCATGCTGTATAATTTTTTGTAACTCTGACTCGCTATGAAGATGGCCATTGATAAAGACTGAGTTGCCAAACGAAAAAGGAATTATTTTTTCATCCACCTGGTAAAGATTCAAACCATCATTTGAAACCAGCGTAGCCTTCTTCCTCATTCGTTGAAAAGAAACAAGCTGAATAAGCAGGCGAATAGTCAAAAAAATAATTCCAGTTACCAATAACAACGAGATTATATTCCAAACTGTAAATGACGATCCATTAATGACAGCAGATTCTTTCAATTGAAAAATGGGTAACCAGTTTATCATTTCACTTTCGGCAAGTTTATGCTGGTTCAACGTTCCGGAAATATCAATAAAGGGCACAACAAATGAAAACAAAGTGTAACCCAACAGATAAATCCTATTCCAGTTATAAAATGTAAGTTTCCGCAGCACTAATTGATAGAATAAAAATACTACTGCCAAGCTGATAGAAAATTTAATAATGTATATCAATATAAAAGGCATACTAAAATTTATTTTTCTTTTTCTATAAGACTGATAATTTCTTTCAATTCTTTTGCTGATAATTTTTTCTGCTCCACAAAAAAGTTCACCAATTCTTTATAGGAATTATCAAAATATTCCTTCACCACACTTCCAATAAACTTCTTTTTATATTCTGCTTCACTTACCGCTGGCTTGTATAAATAGGCATTACCTACAAGCCTACTGCTCAGAAAGCCTTTCTTTTCCAGGTTTTTAATTACGGAAGCAATGGTAGTATAAGGAGTTGCTTCATCCAGCTTTTCCATAAAGGCTTTTACATTGCCTTCGCCTATACGCCAAACAGCTTGCATGGCTTCTTCTTCAACGTGGGTTAATTTTT